>JANMJD010000148.1:0-13122 GCA_031371195.1 Actinomycetes bacterium
GATCCGATCGGGTCCACCCCTGGGAATAGAACCGCGAACCCCGATCCGAAAGCGCCGCCGAACTTCCAGGCGCCCCAGCTGTCCGCTGACGGAATCCGGGAATTCGTCGTCGGCACCGGCGGCAAGGACTTTTACGCATTCCGTTCACCGATCGCCAACTCGGAAGTGCGCAATCAGACGACGGCCGGATCGCTTCGGCTATCGCTCGATGCCGGCTCGTACACCTGGCAATTCGTCCGAACCGGCGGTACAGGCTCGCTTGACGACGCTGGGTCAGGAATCTGCCACTGAAGGTGAAAATCTGGCAAGATCTCGTGATCGGGGATTGCACCGCTGGGTACGATGCGGCGGTGGCGAATCGCGGGCGATCCTGGTTGTTCTCGGGCATGGTCGCCTCGGCGTGTTGCCTGATGATGGTCGCCTGTGGCGTGCCGAGCGAACCCTCGGCGGCCGATCCGACGCTGCCGTCGTTGTCATTGGGCTTCGCCGGTTCCGACGAGTTGTCTCGGGCCCTGCGGGATCCGTCGGTCGACCGAGGATCCGCCACATCGACCCCGGGTGACGTGCCGGTCGGCTCGGCGATCGATCCGTCGACCTCGAATCCGTCGACGACGATCGGCAATACCACGACCACCGCCTCGTCGTCGCTCGACCGCGATACCGACGGGCTGGTGGATGCCGCCGACAACTGCATCGATGTCCCCAACCCCGATCAAGCCGACTCCAACGGTAACGGCATCGGCGACGCCTGTGAGATCACGCCACCGATCGGCAACGTGCTGTTCGCCGCGGGAGATATCGGCGAATGCGGCGCCAACACGATGGACGATCAGCTCGCCGCCATGCTTACCGGCGTGGTCGGCAATATCGCCACCCTCGGCGACACGGTGTACTCGGCCAGCACCGCGCAGGAGTACCGCGACTGCTTCGACCCGTCGTGGGGGCCGCTCAAGCCCCGCATCCGCCCCGCACTCGGCAACAACGAGTACCACCAGCCGGGAGCCCAGGCCTATTTCGACTACTTCGGCGCGGCGGCCGGGCCGCGCGACAAGGGCTACTACTCCTACGACATCGCCACGTGGCACATCGTCGTACTCAACACCAATTGCGATCAGGTCGGTGGCTGCGGGGCCGGCTCGCCGCAGGCGACGTGGCTCGAAGCCGATCTCACGGCCCATCCGGCGAAGTGCACTGCGGCGATGTGGCATTTCCCTTCGTTCAGCTCCGGCTACCACGGCAGCCTTCCCAGCGGTCACGACTTCTGGCAGATCCTCTACGACCACGGCGCAGAGGTAGTGCTCACCGGTCACGACCACAGCTACGAGCGATTCGCTCCGCAGACCGCGGCCGGAGCGCCCGACACGGCCCGGGGAATCGTCGAGTTCGTTGCCGGCACCGGCGGCAAGGACTTCTACAAGATGGGCAAACCGATCAAGAACTCGCTCGTCCGCAACGACAACACGTCCGGAGCGGTGAGGCTCACCCTCGACGACGGATCGTACACGTGGCAGTTCGTCAAAACCGGGGGCCCGGGCAGACTGGCAGACAGCGGGTCGGCATCATGCCACTGAGCCGGCGGCCGTGTCCCGCCGCGGGCCTGTGTCCTGCTCCGGCGGCCTCGAGCCTGATCTCACGGCCATCAATACTGCATACCCGCCATCGCTGTCAGCGGCGACCAGGATCTGCCTGCTGGCGGCTACGAACACGACTGCGAAAGTCATCACCGATGCGAACGCCTTGTCGCTGGTTCAGATGGTGAGCACTTCGATTCGACAGAGAGGACCGTTTGCTCTGGCCAACCTGCTATCACCAGTGACGAGCACACAGCTGAGAGTCTCGGCCACGGCGACGTAACTCGCGTCGTAGGCGGTGACGTTCGCTCGCAACTCGTACGCCCGGCTCATCAGCGGACCTGTTGGATATCGAGTGAGTGGCAGAGCAAGTAGGTCGTCGACGGCTTGTCGAAATCGACGAGCCGTCAACGTCCCTGCGATCCAGCGCTTTCGCAGCACCGAAACCGTCTCGACGTCAGCAAGATCAGGCACGGAGGCGTCGCCGGCGATGGCCAGTCGGGAGCGTGCGGCGGTCCCTGTCGGGCCGTCGTCGCCAACAACATTTGCCAATACCGAAGCGTCGACGACGATCAACGCTTTCGATCCTCATCAAGGTCGGCGACTGCGGCGTCGAGTCCGACTCGTCCGCCACGACGGCTGTCAATGCGGGCCAACACCTGTGCCATCGTGGGCGTACGGGCCAGGCGTGTCAGTTCGGACGCGAGGTACTGCTGCATTGACTGGCCAGCCTCTTCGGCGTTGCGTTGAAGGTCGGCGTGGACATCGTCGGGAAGGTCCCGGACCAAAACATTCGGCATGCTTGCATTATGATATCATTGTGTGCTGACCGCAAGCTGCTCGACCGGGCCGACCTGTCAGAGCAGTTCGGCGAGGGCCGCCTCCAGGCGGACGACTCGCGACTCCAGTTCATCAACCCGTTCCTCCAGTGCGGCGAGCGCGCTCCCCCGGCTGGGGGCCGTGGTCGCTGCGCCGGTTGCCGGCGACGCCTCGTCGGCGAGCAGCTGGCGCCAACGGGCCTCCTTCTGCCCCGGAGCCCGCTCAAGACGCTCGGCCAGTGGCTCGGGGCGGCCCGCCAGCCCGGCCAGCACCCCGTCGACCTCGGCAACGCCCGCGAAGGCGTGCAACCGCTCGGCCCGCGTGCGCAACTCCCCCGACGTCTGAGCACCACGCAGCAGCAGCAATCCGATGACGGCCAGCTCGCCCGGCTCCAGTCCGAGCGATTCATCGCTGACCTGGCGGAACTTGGTGACCGACCGCCCGTGGGACGGATGCACGACCCGCGCCAGCTTGTGCTCCTTGAGCCGGGCGATCGATTCCTCGACGTCTCCACCGGACAACGACATCACCGGGTCGCGGGCGGTCGACTGATTGCAGGCCATAGTCAACGCATTCAGCGAGAGCGGATAGATGTCGGGAGTGGTGAGCTGCTTTTCGATGAGCGCACCGAGCACCCGTCCGTCGATGATGTCAAGCACACCCCGAGGCTAGCGAACCACTCGGCGAAGTCACGATCACCCGGGCTTGACCGCCGCGTCCCGGCGTGAGCAACGGTGGGACGACAGCCGAACGGCTATCGGTGCAAAGTTAGGCTGGGTCGCGATGATTCGCCTCCGCCAAGCCGTGATTGCCACCACCGACCTCAACGCGACCGTCGACGAGCTGTGCGCCACCTTGGGATTGGCCGTCTGCTTCCGCGATCCTGGGGTGGCTGAGTTCGGCCTGGTCAATGCACTCATGCCGATCGGTGATCAGCTACTCGAAGTGGTCAGTCCCCAGCACCCCGGCACGGCAGCCGGTCGACTGATCGAACGGCGTGGCGGCAACTGTGGGTACATGGCGATGTTCGAGGTCGACGACCTCGACCGGCGCATGGATCTGGCCGGCGCCCAGGGTGTGCGAACCGTGTGGAGCGGCGACATCGCCGAGCACCCGGTGAGCATCCGGGGTCGGCATCTACACCCGAAGGACGTCGGGGCGATCATCTCGCTCGACGAGACCGACCCGTGGGGCTCGTGGCACTGGGCCGGGCCGGCGTGGTCGGCCCATCGCGAGGTTTCGGTGGTCACCGCCATTGCCGGCGTGGTCGTCGGCACCGACGACATCGGGGCAACCCAACGGCGTTGGGAGCAACTGGAGTTGAACGTCGGCATCCGGGCCGCTCCGGCCGGAGCCCACGGCCCGGGCCTCGATGCGATCGAACTTGTCGCCGCCGATCGCCGACGCGCCGGCACGACACTGGTGGTCGCCGGGATCGACTTCAGGCTGGTGTGACCGGAATCAGGCCGGCGCCTTGCCGGGGATCTTGATCTCCCGATCGGGGTAGAGCTTCACCTGAGTCGGATCGGTGGGCCAGCCGTTGGCGGCGATCAAGGCGGCGATCTTGACGTCGAACTTCTTGGCGATGCCGTACACGGTGTCATTGGCGACGACCTTGTACGGGAACGTACCGTCAGCCCCCGTAGTCGCCGGCGCCGCCGTCGTGGTCGCCGTGTCGGCGGTCGCTGCGCCCGACGAATCCACGGGAGCGGCCGCCGGATCACCCTTGAGCACACACGTCGGTGGGAACGTGATGACGTCGCCAGGGAAGAGCGCATCCGGCTTGCGTTCGTTGAACGCGGACACCTCTTCCCACGTGCATCCGTCGTAGTTCTTCATGATCTTCAGTGGGTAGTCGCCCTGCACCACCGTGTAGTCCGGGATGCCGGTGCCGGCCAGTCCGGGGTCGGCGGCGCCGCCGGGGACAGCCGTGGAACTCAGCGTGCTCGGGACCGTGGGAATCGTGTTCCACTGGTTGCCGTTGGGCTGGATCGTCGGCAGTAAGGCGGTCGTCTGGCTCAGGCTGGTCCCACCCGAGCCGCAGGCTCCGATGACGACGGTCAGCATGGCGGCCGTCGGGACGAGCGACACGAGGTATCGGCGCATAGTTCTTCCAGACTACGTCGGTGTTACGGAGTTGTAACGTCATCCCCGTTCCCGGGCGACGACGCCGGGCTATTGCAGCGGGCGAGCGGTCGGTGGAATGGGCGAGGGCAGCGAGGTCTCGCCGATCAGATATTCGTCCACACCGGCCGCACAGCTGCGGCCCTCGGCGATCGCCCAGACGATCAGGCTCTGGCCCCGGCCCATGTCGCCGGCCACGAACACGCCCGGCACCGTCGACATGTAGCGGTCGTCGCGTTCCACGTTGCCGCGTCCGTCGAACGACACGCCGAGCTGATCGAGCCACGAGCCGCGGTCCGGGCCGAGGAAGCCCATCGCCAGGAAGACGTAGTCGGCCGGCAGTTCGCGGTCGGTGCCCTCGACCTTCTCGAAACGGCCGTTGACCATCTCGACCTCGTGGATGCGCAGCGCCCGGACGCGACCGTTGCCGTCGCCGAGGAAGCACTCGGTGTTGACGCTGAACAGCCGCTCGCCTCCTTCCTCGTGGGCCGACGACGTGCGGTAGATCATGCTCCACTGGGGCCACGGGTTGCCCGGAGCGCGGTCGTCGGGCGGGCGCGGCATGATCTCCAACTGGGTGATCGAGGCGGCCCGCTGCCGATGAGCCGTACCGAGGCAGTCGGCCCCCGTGTCGCCGCCGCCAATGATCACCACATGCTTGCCGGCGACGTTGATCGGGGAGTCGTCGAGGTCACCCTGCTGCACTTTGTTGGCCCAGGGCAGGTACTCCATCGCCTGATGGATCCCGGCGAACTCGCGCCCGGGAATCGGCAGATCGCGCGCCGCGGTCGCCCCGGCGGCGAGCACGACGGCGTCGTAGGTGGCCAGCAGCACCTCGATGTCGATATTGCGCCCGACCTCGGCATTCGTGCGGAACTCTGTGCCCTCGGCCTCCATCTGGGCCAGACGACGGTCGAGATGGCGCTTCTCCATCTTGAACTCGGGGATGCCGTAGCGGAGCAGACCACCGATGCGGTCGGCCCGTTCCAACACGACCACGTCGTGGCCGGCGCGGGTGAGTTGTTGCGCAGTGGCCAACCCGGAGGGACCCGAGCCGATCACCGCGACACGCTTGCCGGTGGACACCGCAGCAGGCTTCGGAGTGACCCAGCCCTCGTCCCAGGCGCGATCGATGATCGACACCTCGACGTTCTTGATCGTCACCGGGTTGGCGTTGATGCCGAGCACACAGGCGGCCTCGCACGGAGCGGGGCACAGCCGGCCGGTGAACTCGGGAAAATTGTTCGTCGCATGGAGGCGGTCGATGGCGTCACGCCAATGATCGCGGTAGACGAGATCGTTCCAGTCGGGAATCAGGTTGCCCAGCGGGCAGCCGTTGTTGCAGAACGGGATGCCACAGTCCATGCACCGACCGGCCTGCTGCTCCAGCGCCTCGATGGGGAACGGGTTGTAGACCTCTTTCCAGTCCTGCAACCGCTCCTCGACCGGCCGCCGGGTGAAGACGACCCGCTCCCACTTCAAAAACCCCGTCACCTCACCCATTTCGAGTGCCTCCTCCTCGTCCGCTGGCGCTTCCTCGTCGATCGGCTGCCTCGCTGCGCCTGGCGGCGCGGGCGCTCGGCGGAGCACAGCAGGTATCACCCACGGGCGGACTCCATGATGCGGATGTTGGTGTCGTCGAGGGAGAGGCCGTCGGCCTCGGCGGTTTTGATCACGTCGAGTACTCGCTTGTAGTCACGGGGCATCACCTTGCGGAACAGATCGACCGAATCGGCCCAGCCGCCGAGGATGTCGGCGGCGACGTCGGAGCCGGTGTACTCGGCGTGGCGTTCCAAGGTGTCACCAAGGAATTGCTCGTCATCGGCATCGAGTGGTTCGAGGTCGACCATCTCGTTGTTGAGCAGAGCCGGGAAGCGCCCGTGGGGGTCGTACACGTAGGCGATGCCACCGGACATGCCGGCGCCGAAGTTGCGACCCGTCGGGCCGAGGACGACCACCCGCCCGCCTGTCATGTACTCACACCCGTGGTCACCGACGCCCTCGACGACGGCCGTCGCCCCGGAGTTGCGGACGCAGAAACGTTCGCCGACGGTTCCTCGCAGGTAGATCTCACCGCTCGTCGCCCCATAGCCGATGACGTTGCCGGCGATCACGTTCTCATCGGCGGCGAACTTCGAACGGCGATCCGGACGGACGATCAGCCGTCCCCCCGACAGACCCTTGCCGAGGTAGTCGTTGGCGTCACCCTCGAGCCGCAGCGTGATGCCGGCGGGGACGAAGGCCCCGAAGCTCTGCCCGGCCGACCCGCGCATGCGGATGTCGATGGTCCCATCGGGGAGGCCCGCCCCGCCGTAGGCCTTGGTGACCTCGTAGCCGAGCATCGTGCCGATCGTGCGGTTGACGTTACGCACCGGGATCTCGAACGACACCGGTTCGGAGCGCTCCAACGCCGCGGCGCACCGCTCGATCAACTGGCGATCCAATGCATGGTCGAGACCGTGGTCCTGGCCGACCGAATGCAGCAGCGTCTGGTTGTAGGCGTTGGTCGGAACTTCCAGCATCGGGCTGATGTCGAGGCCCGATGCCTTCCAGTGGTCGATGGCGGCGCGGGTGTCGAGGCGCTCGACGTGGCCGATCATCTCGGCCATCGTGCGGTAGCCCAGCCGCGCCATCAGTTCGCGCACCTCGGTGGCGATGAACTCGAAGAAGTTGACGACGAACTCGGGCTTTCCCGAGAAACGCTTGCGCAGCTCGGGATTCTGGGTGGCGACGCCCACCGGACAGGTGTCGAGATGACAGACCCGCATCATCACGCAACCCGACACAACCAACGGAGCGGTGGCAAAGCCGAACTCCTCGGCTCCGAGCAGGGCGGCAATCACCACGTCACGACCCGTTTTCAGCTGCCCGTCGGTCTGCACGACGATGCGGTCGCGCAGCCCGTTGAGCAGCAGCGTCTGCTGCGTCTCGGCCAGGCCCAATTCCCATGGTGCGCCGGCGTGCTTCAACGAGGTGAGTGGCGATGCGCCGGTCCCGCCATCGTGGCCCGAGATCAGCACCACATCGGCCTTCGCCTTGGACACGCCGGCGGCGACCGTGCCGACCCCGACCTCGGCGACCAGTTTCACGTGCACCCGGGCTGCGGGGTTGGCGTTCTTCAGGTCGTGGATCAGCTGCTTGAGATCTTCGATCGAGTAGATGTCGTGGTGCGGTGGAGGGCTGATCAGGCCGACACCGGGCGTCGAGTGACGGGTCTTGGCGATCCACGGGTAGACCTTGCCCCCGGGGAGCTGGCCGCCCTCTCCGGGCTTGGCCCCCTGGGCCATCTTGATCTGCAGGTCGTCGGCATTGACCAGGTACTCACTGGTCACTCCGAAGCGGCCCGACGCCACCTGCTTGATCGCCGACCGGCGAAGATCACCGTTGGCGTCGCGGACGAACCGCTCGGCATCCTCGCCCCCCTCGCCGGTGTTCGACTTGGCGCCGATCCGGTTCATGGCGATCGCCAGCGTCTCGTGGGCCTCGGCCGAGATCGAGCCATAGCTCATCGCTCCGGTGGAGAACCGCTTGACGATCTGCGACACCGACTCGACCTCGTCGATATCGATCGCCGGACGCTCCTGGGCATCGACGAAGGCGAACAACCCGCGCAGTGTGGCCAGCCGCTTCGACTGGTCATCGATGAGCGCGGTGTACTGCTTGAAGATGTCGTAGCGCTTGGCCCGCGTGGCGTGCTGCAGCTTGAATACCGTTTCCGGGTTGAACAGGTGATATTCACCCTCGCGACGCCACTGGTATTCACCGCCGAGTTCGAGTTGGCGGTGGGCCCGCTGCTCGGGGTTCTTCGGATGAGCAGTGGCGTGGCGGGTGGCAACCTCGCGGGCCAGCTCGTCGAGTCCGATACCGCCGAGTCGGCTCACCGTTCCGGTGAAGTACTCCTCGACCAGATCGTGGCCGAGGCCGATCGCTTCGAAGATCTGGGCACCGGTGTACGACGCCACGGTCGAGACGCCCATCTTCGACATCACCTTGAGCACGCCCTTGCCGGCGGCCTTGATGTAGTTCTTCACCGCTTGGTGCGGGTCCGTCCCGGCGAGGCCGTTGAGCCCCTGGGCGATCATGTCCTCGATCGACTCGAATGCGAGGTACGGGTTGATCGCCCCGGCGCCGTAGCCGATCAGGAGCGCCATGTGGTGCACCTCGCGGGCATCGCCGGTCTCGATGATCAGCCCGGCCTGGGTGCGCTTGCGCTCGCGGACCAGGTGGTGGTGGACGGCGCTGGTCAACAGCAACGACGGGATGGGGGCGTAGACCTCATCGGCATTGCGGTCCGACAGGACGATGATCCGCGCCCCGTCGTCGATCGCCCGGGAGACCGCCATACGCACCGAATCGAGCGCCCGGCGCAGCGCCAGTCCCCCACCGGCGACGCGGAACAAGCCGCTGAGCACGACGGTCTTCAAGCCGCCACGGTCGCCGTCGTCGTCGATGTGGATGATCTTGGCCAACTCGTCGTTGTCGATGATCGGGAATGGCAGTGTCAGTTGACGACACGACTCGGAAGACGGCCGCAGCAGGTTCGATTCGGGACCGACCGTCGACCCGAGGGCCGTGACCAGCTCCTCGCGGATGGCGTCGAGCGGCGGATTGGTGACCTGGGCGAACAGCTGCTGGAAGTAGTCGAACAACAGGCGCGACCGGTCGGACAAAACGGCGATCGGCGTGTCGGTGCCCATCGAACCGATCGGCTCGATCCCCAGTTTGGCCATCGGGGCGACGAGCGTCTTCAGTTCCTCGTGGGTGTAGCCGAACACCTGCTGTCGGCGCAACACGCTCTGCGAGGAGTACACGACGTGCTCGCGTCCGGGCAGGTCGGGAAGGTCGACGAGACCGTCCTCGAGCCAGGCGGCGTAGGGATGCTCGTTGGCCAGTTGCGCCTTGATCTCCTCGTCGTCGACGATTCGCCCTTCGGCCGTATCGATCAGGAACATCCGGCCGGGCTGCAGGCGACCCTTGCGCACGATGCGGGCAGGGTCGAGTTCGAGAACACCCGATTCGGAGGCCATCACGACCATGTCGTCGTCGGTCACCCAGTAACGGCTGGGCCGCAGGCCGTTGCGGTCGAGCACCGCCCCGACCACGGTGCCATCGGAGAAGGCGACGCTCGCCGGCCCGTCCCACGGCTCCATCAGCGACGAATGGAAACGGTAGAAGGCCCGCTTGGACGGGTCCATCGTGGCGTGGTTCTCCCACGCCTCGGGGATCATCATCATGACGGCATGGGGCAGGCTGCGTCCGGCGAGGTGGAGGAGTTCGAGCACCTCGTCGAACGACGCGGTGTCGCTCCCACCCGGAGTACAGATGGGGTACGCCCGGTCGAGACCGGGGATCAGGTCGGTGGCGAGCAACGCCTCGCGGGCCCGCATCCAGTTGCGGTTGCCCTGCACCGTGTTGATCTCCCCGTTGTGGGCGACGAACCGGTACGGATGGGCCAGGGGCCACGACGGGAAGGTGTTGGTCGAGAACCGCGAGTGGACGAGGGCGATGGCCGACTCCATCCGCTCGTCCTGCAGGTCGGGGTAGACCAGAGCGAGCTGCGGGGTGGTGAACATGCCCTTGTAGATCAGCGTGCGGGCCGACAGCGAGGCGAAGTACACACCGTCGGCACCATTCGGAGCCGTGATCTCGTGCTCCATCCGCTTGCGAGCGACGTAGACCTTGCGATCCAGCTCGATACCGGCGGCGCCGACGCCCGTTGCCCCGGCCAGGAACAGCTGGCGGATCGATGGGATCACCGCCCGAGCCGTGGCCCCCAGGTGCTCGGGATGCACCGGCACGTCACGCCAACCCAGCACCTTGAGTCCTTCGGCTTCGGCGATCTGTTCGATCTGCACGACGACCTTGTCGGCATCGGCGCCGTCGGCGGGCAGGAAGGCCACACCGACCGCATAGTGACCGGCGGGCGGCAGGGCGAACTCGACCACAGCGCGCAGAAAACGATCGGGGACCTGAATGAGGATGCCGGCACCATCACCCGTGTCGGCCTCGGCTCCCGTCGCTCCGCGGTGCTCGAGGTTGCACAACGCGCCGATGCCCATCGACACGATCGATCGGCTGGCGACGCCTTTGACGTTGGTGACGAAAGCGACGCCGCATGCGTCGTGCTCGAAGCGGGGGTCGTACAAACCGGTAGGCGCGGGAAAATTCTGTGGCATCGTCCGTCCAAGTCGAGATCTGAGAGTCGGCTGGTAGTGCGGACGACGCTGTCCTTCAGTCGAGACAGGTTAGCGCGCCGCCGAGCCGTACGCCGCGGCCAATTCCGTCCGCTCAGTGCCGGCGGGCGCGCGCCGTCCACGGCTCGGGCCCCGAGGGCCACGAAGATGGTCGCCGCTTCGCGGCGGACGGGCAACCCCACGGCCCGTCTCGGTCCAACCCGTGAACGGGCGATGCGCATGGTTCTCTCGAACGCGGCCGTGCGGCAACACGGCGCCGTCGCTGTCAGTCGCTGAAGTTCGGCGGGCGCTTCTCGAGACCGGCCATCACGGATTCCATCTGATTGGAGGTGCCGATCAGCGCTCCGATACGGCGACGCTCCTCGGCGAACTGCTCGGCCGCCTCGGGATGCTGCATCCGATTGATCAATGCCTTCGACGCCCGCACAGCATCGGGACTCCGACCGGCGATCTCGGCGGCGAGGCCCATGGCATCGTCGTACGGCGTCTCACTCACGCGGGTGGCGATGCCCAGTTCACCGGCCTCCCGACCGCTGAAGATGCGGGCCGTGAACGTCAACTCCTTGGCAATATCCGGCCGAACCAGGCGGTTCAGGAAGAACGTGCCGGTCATATCGGGCACCAGGCCCCAATAGGTCTCCCGCACCGACATCTGGGTGTCTGGATGCACGATCCGGATGTCGGTCCCGAGGGCGATCTGGATCCCTCCGCCGAGGGCGTGACCGTGGACGGCGGCGATCACCGGGACCGGGATCTCCTGCCACACCCAGCAGACCTGCTGACCAAGGTGGGTGATCCGCCCCTCGCGCATCGACCCCGGATTGCCGTCGTTGCGATCACCGGCCCCGTCGGCACCCCCCGCCAATGCGGCCATCGACGACAGATCGAGGCCGGCGCAGAACGACGGGCCATTGCCTGAGAGCACGACGACCCGGATGCCGGGCTCGGTCTTCAGCCGCTCGCCGGCCTCGGCGATTGCCGTGAACTGGGCGTTGTCGAGTGCGTTGCGCTTGTCGGGGCGATTGAAGCGAACATCGGCGATGCCGTGGTCGACGGAGATGGTCACGCGGTCGGACATCCGCCCAGTCTCCCCCGTGAGCGCCAGGCCGGGCGAGCCGGTCGGCTCCGTCCCGCCACTACACCCCGCCGCTACAGACCGCCGCTACAGACCGCGAATCGTGGTGCGGTGCAGCAGACGATGGTGGCCGTCATATCCACCGGTGGCGGCATGCAGCACCGATCGGTTGTCCCACATCACCAGATTGCCGGCGCTCCAGCGATGGCGGTAGTGGAACTCCTCGCGGGTCTGCCACCGGTGGAGCTCGGCCAGCAACGGCACCGCCTGAGCGTCGTCCATCCCGTCGATCCCGACGATGTAGCCGATGGTGCCGAACAGCCCCTCGCGCCCCGTCTCGGGATGCCGGCGGATCAACGGATGAGTCCGGGTGCCCAACGCCTCGTCCGATGACACGATCGTCATCGACCGATCGGCGGAGTCGTTCTCGCCGTAGACACCGGTGCGGGCATAGGGCAACCGGGCCGAGTGGATGGCGGTGAGTCCGTCGACCCTCGACCGCAGATCGTCGGGCATCCGATCAAGGGCGAGATGCTGGTTGGCGAACAAGGTATCGCCGCCCGTCGGCGGGATGGTGATGCCGTACAGGCATGTACCCGCCGGAGGGACCGCCTGGAAACTCCAGTCGCTGTGGAAGCTCTCGGCGAACAACGACGACGTTTCGTCCGCACGGCGCTCGATGGCGATCACATGATCTCGACCGGCGATCGGAGCTATGAACGGGTCGTCTCCGAAACCGCCCATGGCCAGGGTGAACGCCTCCAGATCGTCGTCGGTCATCGATTGGCCGGGAAAGCTGAGCACGTGGTGCTCCAACCACACCGACCTGATCTCGGCGGCCACTGCCGCGCTGACACCGTGGCGGAGGTCGACACCGGTCACCGTCGCCCCGCACGCCTGTCCGCTCGCCATCACCTCGATCGACATCGGCCGATCTTCGCAGACCTACTCGTCGATGTCGACGGTCGGCAGCGGCATGTGGAACAGGCCATCAGCGAGGCCGCGCCACGAACCGGTCCAGGCATAGCCGGCGACCTGACGTTCGCTCCGCCGACTCCCGAGCAGCCGAAACAGCTCCCATGTCCCATGCTCGTCGGCGGTCAGGTCGAGTGTCACGATCGGCTCGTCGGTTCCGGCGGACCACTCGCCGTCGGCCGAGCGGACAGTCACCGATCCGACGCCTCGGCGTTTCAGATCACCACTCAGGATGATCCGTTCGAAATCCATCGACAGCTCGACCCCCCGGCCGCGGCGCGCTCCGGGCCGGTTGAGCGCATGGCGCAGATCGTGCTCATGGGCGACCGCGTCGAGAACCATGCCGGCGAGCCGCCCGCCTCCG
>JANMJD010000152.1:0-8288 GCA_031371195.1 Actinomycetes bacterium
CATCCGATCGATCACCGACGCGCCGGTGCGGATCGTCGTCAACACCCACCATCACGGCGACCACACCCACGGCAACTCCTTGACCGCGCCCGCCGCGATCGTCGCCCATCGCCTTTGTCGCACCGCGCTGCAGGCCACGGGGATCAAGCGCTACGAGGAGGCGTTCACTCAGCCCGCTTGGGGTGAACTGGATTTTCGCGCTCCGACGATCACGTTCGAGTCACGCGTCGATCTGTGGTCCGACGACCGTCTGGTCGAACTGCACTACATCGGAGCGACGGCCCATACGACCAACGACATCGTCGCCTGGCTGCCCGAGGAGAAGATCCTGTTCACCGGCGACCTGGTATTCAATGGCGGGACACCGTTCGTCGTGATGGGCTCCGTGCCCGGCAGCATCGCCGCCCTCGACCGGCTGCGGGCGTTCGGGGCGACGACGATCGTGCCCGGTCACGGCCCGGTGTGCACCCCGGCGGTGTTCGATGGGATCGAGCGCTACCTGACAATGATCCAGACCACCGCCGAGGCCGCCATCGCCGCCGGACTCAGCCCGCTGGAGGCCGCCCGCAGTGTGGAACTCGGCGAATTCGCCCAGCTCAGCGATAGCGAGCGCCTCGCCGGCAACCTCCACCGAGCGATGGCCGAACTCGCCGGACCCGAAGCCAACACGGCGATGTCGGTCGGCGAGGCGATCGCCGACATGCTCCGACTCAACGGAGGCAAACTCCTCCACTGTGTGGCATAGGCCGGTGTACGGCCGGCCGGCAGCGGCGAGCTGGTCGATGTTCGGGCCGTTGCCGCGTCGCATCATTTCGACATGCGAATCTCCCGCGTGGTCGTGTTCGTTGCGTGCGTCCTGACGCCGCTGACAGGGTGGTCGATGCCGACCGCGTATCGCGCCGTGCCCGGCGAGCATGCGCATTTCGAAGGCCGATTCGTGGTCGACCAGACGGCGCGCCCGACCGCCTCCTCATCGGGCGCCGATGTCGGCGGCGACAACTCCGACGGCACCGACAAGAACCTGCACGCTCCGCAGCAACGCGCCGCGGCCTGCGACCGGACGTGAGGAACAATTGGATCTGGCCATCTTGGTGGACGGGTCGCCGACCGGATTCCACGCCACCACTCGACACAGCGAAACCGAGGAGATATGGAGATTCTCGTCGCCGACGGTCCAAGGGACGATCCCTGTCACGGCCGGCATCCACAGCCTTGGGTTCTCGGCGACGAACGACGGCCATGCTCTCGCGCTCGACAACAGCCGGCTCAACGTCGTGTTCGTGCCGGCCACGTCGGACGCGACGACGTCGTGCAGTGATTTCGACCAATCGGCGGGCGCCCCACCGGCGTTCGGGGCGCGTGGCATCGACGCTTCAGGGCGGGAAGGATGGAGCCAATGACGTCTCACAGGGTTCGCGCCGGGCACCGGACGTTCACATCGGCGAGTTCGATCGGGCGACGGGTTGTCGTGGCGGCTTTGGTCGTGGTGGCGCTGATCCCGATTGCGGCCGTCCCCCGGTCAGCCGCGGCGGCCGTCATCGGGCGGGTGCCGGCGGGCTCGGTGTTGCGGGTGTCGGTTCCCGAAGCCATCGGCGGCAAGACGGTGGTCGGCCAGTTGACCGTGGATCGGGTCGTGGGGGTCGGTTTCGTCACCGCCTATGGGTGCGAAAGGGGGATCCCGACCGATGACGACGGTTCGATCGGCCGGTCGGACCTCAACTTCGACGGGCGCGTGTCGTCGGTGGCGTCGAACCGGTTGATCGTTCAAGCCGACGACAACGGGGACGTCTGTTTCTACACCGAGCGGTCCGCCGCGATGATCGTCGACATCAACGGTGTCACGTTCGACACCGGCGTGAACTCTTTCGCCAACCGCCGCACCGACACGCGTCTGACTGGGAGGCCGCGCGTCACCGCCGGCGGGGTGCTGCGGGTCTCGGTGCCCGAGGCGGTCGGCGCCAAGACCGTCGTCGGGCAGCTCACGGTCGACCAGGTCACGAACGCCGGATTCGTCACCGCCTACGGCTGTGCCGACGGCATCCCCACCAACGGCGACGGCGGCGTCGGCCGCTCGGACCTCAACTTCGACGGGATGATCTCGCCCGTGGCGTCGAATCGGTTGATCGTGCAGGCCGACCAGGTCGGTGACGTCTGCTTCTACACCGAACAGCCCACCGCGATGATCGTCGACATCAACGCGGTCTCGGCCGCCGGCATCAACTCGTTCCCGAACCACCGCACCGACACGCGTCTCGACGACCTCCCGGCCGGCTCGGTGATGACCACCGGTGTGCCGGTCTGGCCGTCGTACACCCCGCGCCCGGCAGTGGAAGGTGTCGCCGCCCTGACCGGTCTGGCCGCTGTCGGCTCGGTCACCAGCCGCCCGATCCTCGCCGTGAAGATCGACAACTACGGCCAGGCCCGGCCGCAGTGGGCACTCGACGGGGCCGACGCCGTCATCGAGGAGAACGTCGAGGGCATCTCGCGTTTCATCGCCTTGTTCCAGTCGCGCCTGCCCGACATGGTGGGCCCGATCCGGTCGGCGCGCACGGGCGACCTCGACCTCCTGTCGGCCATGAACCGTCCTGTCTTCGCCTATTCCGGTGGCAACCCGGGAGTCGACGCCTGGATCAGGTCGGCCGCCATGTCCGGCGTGCTCGTCGACTTCACCGCCCAGGGCAACGGTTGCTACCGACGTTCGCCCGATCGGCCCGGGCCGCACAACCTGTTGCTCGATCCGAGCTGCGCGCTCGCCGGTTCCCCGATGGCGGGGCCGGCTCGACCGCTGTGGCCGATCAGCCCGGCGGGTTCGGCGGCGAACCGGACCGGCGGGACGCCCGATACGACGTTCGCCGTGGCGATGGACGGGGTGAACGTCGGCTGGACCTGGGACACCGCGTCAGACTCGTACCTGCGCGCCCAGGACGGCGTGGCGCACCTTGCCGAATCGGGCGCCCAGATCTCGGCTCGCAACGTGGTCGAGCTGTCGGTGACCTACGTCCCGTCCCCGGTCGATGCCCGATCGCCGAACGCCATCACCGTCGGCACCGGCGCCGGGATCGTGCACCGCGACGGGCGGGCGATCCCCGTGGCCTGGTCGCGCCACGCCGCCGACGGCCCGTTCACGTTCCGTGACTCGGTAACCGGACAACCGGTTCCGCTCGGGATCGGCACCACGTTCATCGAGCTCGAACGAGACGACGCCAGCTGACCGGGCGCCGACGACGCGCTCGCGGATTCTGGCTAGATTCTGAACATAGAAAGCGCCATACTGAGCGGATGGAAGCTGGCGTCCGGGAACTACGTGATCGCCTGAGTCGTTACCTCGACGCCGTTCGAGATGGACACGAAATAACCGTGACCGACCACGGCAAGGCGGTAGCGCTTCTCGTTCCACTCGATCGGCCTCGTCCCTTGGACCGTCTCATCGCCGAAGGGCTGGCCACTCCAGGTCGGGTCGCCAAGCGACCTCGTACCAGCCGAGGCATCGCAGCCAAGGGCACGGTCAGCGATCTCGTGGCCCAACAGCGTCGGTGATCGCCTACTTCGACACATCGGCCGTCGTGCCTCTCATCATCAGCGAGGCGTCCACCGAGCGATGCACCCGGCTGTGGAATGAGTCGTCCCGAGTTGTCAGCGTGAGGTTGCTGTACCCCGAAGCCCGAGCTGCACTCGCCAGGGCCCGACGCATGGGCCGGCTGACCAGTGCCCAACTCGCGCAGGCCGTCCAAGAACTGAACTCGATCATCTCCGAAGTCGACCACATCGAGGTCACGGCAGATCTCGCCCACACGGCCGGCGAACTCGCTCAAGCCCACGACCTGCGAGGGTGCGACGCTGTGCACCTCGCGGCAACGATGGCGCTCGCCGATGGCGATCTCGTCGTCGTGACGGGTGATGCCGATCTCGCTGCCGCCGCCGCTGAAATCGGCATCGCCGTGTGCATCACCAGCGCCTGACCTCGACAATCGGGCCAACACCACAGGGCGCGCTCGCCGAACCTGGGCCTGCTGCCACGTCCACCGCCCGCTGCAAAGATTGAGCCATGTCATGGGCCCCACATCCATCCAGTGACACGGCTGCGGGTATCGAGTTGGTCGCCGAGATCCTCGATCCTGTTCTTCGCCCGCTCGGATTCGCGTCCGGTCAGGCCGGTGCTGACGGGGGACGAGGTCAGGTGATCTTCTGCCGTGGCGTTGCCGACAGCACAGACGACTCTTGCGTCGACGTTGTTGTCGACCTCGCAGCGCTGCCCGACTGGCAGATCATCGACGTCAGGTACTGGGGATTCACAAGCGACCGATGGCATATCGGGTTCCATCAAGACGCGCCGCTCCTTGACCAACTGAACGATCTCGCCCGGACTCTGCCGTATGAGTTGACCTAGACCATCCACCTGGGCGTTCTCTGGGCACCCGAGAAGCGGCGGACACATACCCTGACTCATCTACGCGGCGGCAACAACACGACGCCTCGCATGCCACCGCGCGGAACTCAAGCCGTGCCACTCCTGTGGAGGTGGCCTGACCGGGGCTACATCCCGCGGGGTGAGGCCTCGAACGCTTCGACGTCTGGCGGGTCGCCCTGCACGACGACATGGACCTTGTCGAGGGGCCGACCGAAGGCGTGGATGGCGATCTCGCCGGGTAGGCCGACGAGGATGACGGTTCGTTCACCCTTCTTGGCGAGGATGTCGTCGCGCCCCGCGCAGCGCAACGTCACCCCGACCGGCGACTTGCGGAAGAACAAGCGACCCATCATTTTGAACGGGTTCCACAACGCGTCGTCGAGTTCCTTGCTGCTTTCCCGTGGTGCCCACTCCGGCTCGGCGCGGCGGATGTCTTCGTGGTGGATGAAGAACTCGGCCAAGTTGAACTTGTCGCCGATGACCGGGATCGCCGACACCGACAACATCGGCGGCCCATCGCGGAACGTCTTGATCATCGTGTCCCATGGCTCGGCCTTGAACGACTCGGTCACCTGCTCGAGGTGCTGGCGAAGGAACGGCACAACCAGGCCGGCGCCCGCGTCCGGGCGGCGCTCGCGCACCAGCATGTGGGCGAGCAGGTCGCGGGTGTTCCAGCCTTCGCACAGCGTGGGCGCGTCCGGCCCGTACTTCTCAAACGAATCACAGATCGCGGCACGTTCATTTGAGGTGAGGCTCATGCCTCCAACGTACCCATTTCATCCCCAGGTCGAACACGGCGTCGCGATCGGTCGCCGGATCCCAACCTGCTCGACCGACTCCTCCCGACCATCCACACGTCGACGCCCACGAAACAGCGGCGCCAAACCGGCGCGGCCGCAGCCATTCGCAGCCCCAGCGCAACGGCCACCGCCACACCTATTGATCGCTGCGGCGCACCAGGCGCGACCACGGCACGGCTGCAGGCGAGACCGTCGGGTGTCAGTCTGTGGGCTGGTGGGTGAAGGCTCGCTTGACGTTCTTGTACCACTTCATCCCCGAGATGGGATGCCTCCATCGTGCCTTCATCTCTCGCAGCGCCGTTTCGTGGTCGGCGTCGCCGCCCGCGACGATCGCCTTGAGGTGCCGGTCCTGGGCTTTGATGATCTCGTCGGCGGTGTCGCCGAGCAGCTGGAGGTCGCACGCTCCTCCGAGTTGCCTGCACGTCATGGTTTTCATGATGGTCGTCGCTCTCTCTGGGATGGTTGACCGATGCGACGATAGCGGACCTCGGACGAAATTGATAGCAATACTCTCAAATCGGTGGTGATACTCTCTTTCCTGTGGCGGCGCGTGTCAAGGAGGTCGGGAAGAATCCGACGGGGCAGGCCCGCACCCGGCTGGCTCGCCAGGCCGTGATCGGCGCGGCCCGGACCCTGTTCGTGGAACGCGGCTATCAGGCCGCGACCATCGAGGCCATCAGCGAGCTCTCCGACGTGCCCTCGGCAACGGTGTACCGACTATTCGTCTCCAAGCTCGGCATCCTCAAAGCCGTACTCGACGTCTCCATCGCCGGCGACGACCGGACGGCGTCGGTCGCTCAGCGTCCCGAAGTCGCCGCCGTCCTCGCTGAAACCGACCTGACAACGCTTTTGACGGCATTCACCGAACTTGTCGTATCCATCAACAAGAGGACCAACGACGTCTATCGGGTCTTATCGAATGCTGCGGCCTCGGACACCGGTGCGGCAGCGTTGTTCACCAACTACCAGCAGCAGCGAGCCGAGGGCCAACGAAACTTCGCCCGCCGGATCGCTGACACCCGCGGGCTACGACCCGGGCTTCGCGAACGCGACGTGGCCGACCTGATCCATGCCCTCATGTCACCGGAACTCTACGGGCTGCTCGTCGCCGATCGCGGCTGGACCCCCGAGCGCTATCAGCGATGGCTCACCCAAGCCATCACTCACCAACTGACCGCCCCGTGAGCGCTGCCCAGGTTGCGTGACACACCGACCGTTGCGCGTCGACGATCCTCGACCTGAGGGCCCACATTCAGCGGTGGATTCGAGCGCCCTCCGACGTCGTTGGCGACGGAGCAGTTCGGCACGCCGGATGGCTATCGCCGATTACTCGACGACTTCGATCGGCAGTGGTGCGGAGTTCATCGAGCCCTGCAGCTGTGCGTTGTAGAACGAAATGACGACGAAGTGGGCGCCGCCCGGAACGACGTAGCCGAGGGATGGGTCGCACGACGCCAGGGTGACGTCGACGTCGAAGTCCTGATGTGCGGCGGGATCCAGCGCGACCGGGATACCGACAGCGGCGACGGCACGGGTGTCGGACGTCAGCGGTGCGCCCAGGGCGTCGGTGATGACCGTTGCCGGCTGCCCGGAGTCGAAGCGCATCGGCTGGTCGCTGGTGTTGGTGAGCCTCACGGTCAATGGCACCGTGCCCGCCCGGGTCATCGTCGCCGGCGAGGTCGAGTCAAGGATCTCGACCTCGAGTCCATCCAGGAGACTCGGCTCTACGCGTGGCGCACACACAGGCGTTGCGTCCTCCAGGGGGTATGTCAGTGCGCCGACGCTCACCTCGATCGCCGAACCGTACCTGTCGACCAGTTCGGAGGCCAGAGCATCCTCGGTCGCGTTGAGGACGATGGTCACCACGCCTCTCCGGCCCCCCGAGTCGATCTCGACGAAGCGTCCGTCGAGTTCGTCGATCAACGTGGACTGGATGGCGTTGCGTTCCTGCTCGCTCACCGGCGCCTGACACACGATCAACTCGTCCGGGTACTCCACCAACGCCGCAAGCGCGGCCCGGTGCTCTGCGAGGTCGCCGGTGAACGACGCGAACACTGACGCGTCTCCGGCGCTGACCCCGTGAAGTCCGTAGCCACCGAACACATCACGATGTTGGGTGCCGTATTGGAGGACGACACCCATCATTGGTTCGAGCCGGGATGACTCTTCGACTGTTGCGGACGACTCCGTCGAATTCATGTCGACGGGCACGTCCGCCGGGCACGGCCCGTCGACTTCTCTGACGTCGACGGGAGCCACGGGCGCGAATGCGGTGTTGCCCGACTCGGACACCGGCACCACCACGCTCGTTGCCGACGGCGTCGTGTCCTGCCCACTTCCGGTCGGTGAATCCGCTGTTCCGGGTGAGGTCTCAGGATCGCCACACGCGGCGACGAGCATCGACGCAACCGCGAGACCGATCAACAACTTGTGCCGTACACCCATTCCCGTTCGACGTCTGCTCGGCACGATCGGTTCCCCGGTGGGCCGAATCACACGAACGGCAGGCCCCACCACGACCGCATATGGTACGCCGTTCCGAGAACCCCAAGTCGCAGTTGCCCATCGGGACTTCGTGAGACAGCAGAAGGGCCAAAGTCCGGCGGCCATGCTGGTCGTCGGAACGCCCTTCACTCGTTGTTATCGGGTGTTCCAGTCGCGACGCCGGAGATTTGCCCGTGGCTGTTTTCGTGCCAGGATGACTTGATGAACCGACCAGATTCCGCTTGCGAGTGCCCGTCCGCACTTGGTTGGTCGTGAGCGACCCCGCGTGGGGCCGATACGCCGTCGTACTTGTCGACCTTCAGAACGACTTCTGGCCTGACGATGTGGCGTCTACCGCTCCCGAGCTCCCCGTCCGCGTCGCTGACTTACTTGAGTACGCGCGTTCCCACGGTCTGGCCGTGGTGCATGTGCGTGCCCGTTTCGACGCCGACGGCAACAACTGGATGGCGAGATATCGTCTGCGAGGCCGAATTCCGTGCATCGACGGCACAGACGGTGTCGAGACACTGTCGTTCGCTCGCGAGATCGACGGCGAACCGGTGGTTGTCAAACACTCCTTCGACGGTTTCCTCAAC
>JANMJD010000180.1:0-10876 GCA_031371195.1 Actinomycetes bacterium
AACGGCATGTACTCGCCGAACGGGACGCGCCGGACCTTTTCATACCGCCCGGCGATCTGCCCGTCGGGCTGCACCACCACCTGGGCGTTGAGGAAGCCATCACGCCCTACGGCCTCCTCGGTGATCCCGACCAGGATGGGGGCGTCGAGGCGGTGCGCCTCCGCGGCGACCTCGTCACGTTCGGGGCTGGTGGCGAACTGCTCCACATCGATCACGTTCTCGGGCCAGACGACCAGATCCGGGCCCGGCGCCAATGTCCGCGTCGCCGCCAGATGCCGTTCGACGACATCACGCGGGTTGGTATTCACCGCCCGCGTCCCTTGTGGACCGCCCCCTTGGACGTAGGCGACCTCCACCTGGCGCACGTCTGTGCCGCCGAGATGAGGCACCGTCAGGGCCACCGCCACAGCCCCGACGACGAACACGGCGGCACCGGCTGAGGGGTTGGCGATCATGATCCCGATCTGCAGCGTCACCCATGTCACCAGCACCGCACCGCCCACGGCAGCCAGACCGCGCAGGGGGCCGCCGACCTGGCTGATTGCCAGGCTGGCGAGGGGAACGCCCCCGAACGGAAAGCAGAACCGAAGCGCCTCGGCCACGGTCAGCGCGGCGGGTAAGCCGATCCACGCCCAGCGCCCGCGCGGGGCGACGAGGCAGGCCAGACCGTGGAAACAGCCGAACATGGCCACCGCCACGACATAACCCGGCGCCGTCAAGTACCACATCCATCCCATTCCTGGGGCCAGCCATCCGACGGAGAAGATCCAGCCGCGCACGAACCGCGATCGACCCGTCTGGTCACCGACCAGACGCGCAAACGCGGCGATCCCCACGAACGCCAGTGGCCACCATCCCCATGGGGGAAGTGACAGGGCCACCAACGCACCCGCACCGAGGCAGGCGAATCCGGCAGGCCAACTACGAGGCCTATTCACGGCGGTGACGTTACGCCGCCGACCGGGCACACGACCCGATCCGCAGCGCAGAACCGACCCTCAGACAGTGGTTTCGACGAACTCCAGATGGGTGACAATCCGCTGCTTGGTCGAACCCTTGGGGTGACAGGCGAACAGCGTCGCGGTCTTCGACTCGGTCTGATCGATGATCCAGATCGCGTCGGGACCGACGATTTCGGTGCTGGTCACCTGATAGACGTGCCGGCCCGCTCCGTCATTGAAGATCACTTCATCGCCGGCGACGAGCTGATCGAGGTTCTCGAACGGCTTATCGTGACTCACCCGGTGACCGCCGATGACCACGTTGCCTGTTTGGCCCGGCTCGGCGGTGCCCGGCCAGTGGCCCGGGCCGTGATCGAGCGTGGGCAGCGTGACGCCTTCGAACATCGGGTGATTGACCCCGATCTTCGGGATCTCGATCGAGCCGATCTCGACCACCGGCTCCGCCTCGTTCGGTGGCGGTACCGGCTTGGGGACGGGAAGGACGACCGTCGTCGGCTCCGGGGCCAACGTGGTCGTCACCGCGGCAGTCGTCGTGGGGGCGATCGTCGTCGGCGCCACGGTGGTCGCAGGTTCCGTCGTGGTGGTCGCGACGGTCGCCGGAATCGTGAGTACGGCGGTGGCCACGGTTGAGATATCCCGCGCTTCGTCGGTCGACGCGCCGCCACACGCCGCCATCAGTGTCGCCGCACTCACCGTCACCGCGCCCAGGAGTAGGGTTCGTTGGAGAGATCGCATCCCCATCAGTCTGGCGCGGAATCTCGTCGTTACGGCGTCGGTGGGTCCCGATCCGTGGCCAGTTGGGCCGCCCGAACCCCGTCGCGGATGCATGCGGGAATCCCGATTCCGCGGTACGCCGCTCCGGCGACGAACACGCCGGGCATCGCTGCAGCCAAATCACGCTCGATGTCGCCGACCCGCGGCACGTGGCCGGGACGGTACTGAGGAAACGCGCTCGGCCAGCGGGTGATCCGCCAATCGTCGACGAGCAATGCCCGACCGAGGCCCAGGTGGCAGCCCACCTCCCGACCGACGGCTTCCCGAATCTCGCCGTCGGTCATCGTAATCGGCCGCCCGTTGCCGGTATGTCCCAACGAGATCCGCAGCACCTCGTGCCCGACGGTGAGCCGGTGCGGCCACTTCCGAGAGAAGAACGACACGGCGGTGACTTCGCCCTGCTCCGGTTTGGGGACGAGGTAGCCCGACACCGGCCCGATCGCGGCCAACTCCGACGTTGGAACAAGCGCAGTCACCATCACGACGCCGGCATAACCGATCGCGGCCAGTTGGGCGGCGACGGCCGGGGCGTGGGGGCGAACCAACGACGCCGCCGATCCGGCTGGAGTGGCCACGACCACTGCGTTGGCAAACCTCCCGTCCACCGTCCATCCCGGACCCCGCCCTCCGGTGGCTGCTTGGAGTTCGGTGATCGACCGACCGAGCGACATCGTCACCCCGGTCCGGGTCAACTCGCCGACGAGACGGTCGATGAGCGATGCCATGCCCTCTCGGGGGGCGAGGAAGACCGGACCACTCGCTGTCGTCGCCCGAGCCTGCCGCAACCCGAGCAGCAGGCTGCGGGAGCGTGCGGCAACCGGGGCGATCTGCGGTGTCGACGCCGTCAGACTGAGCTCATCAATGGTCCCGCCGTTGATACTGCCAACCAAGGGATCGACCAGGTAGTCGGCGATTTCCTGTCCGAATCGAGCGGAGATCAGCGCTCCGAGGCCGTCGCCGTAGCCGTGGCGACGTCGGGGTAGGACCAGGTCGGCGGCCGCACGAACCTTGCCCGGCCAGCTGATCAATCGGGAGCGGGCCAGCCCGCCGATCCCAGCCGGTACACCGAGTACCAAACCGTCGGGGATCGGGTGGAGTCGTCCGTGGCGCACGACCAGGGCAGCGCCTGTCGCCGGGGCGACCAGGTCGTCACCCATACCCAGTTCCACCGCCAGCGCCCGGGCCTCGGGAACGCGGGCGAGGAAGGCGTCGGCGCCGGCGTCGATGCCGTCGAGGCCACCGAATTCGCTCGACAGGACCTTGCCGCCCCAGCGATCGCCGGTCTCATACACCGACACCGACCATCCGCCTTTGACCAGACTCCACGCTGCGCTCAGCCCGGTGATACCGCCGCCGATGACGACGGCCCGACGCGGCTCACGCACCCGAGGAATCCGATCGGGCGAGGGTGATCACCCGGTCGGCCAAGGCGCCGAGCACGAGCGGATCGTCGTTGACACAGCCGGTGCGCTCGAACGCGAGCCCCACCTGATCGGCCCGGTGGGCTGCTTCGATGTCGAGGTCGTACAGCACCTCGAGATGGTCGGACACGAACCCGCAAGCGCACACGAGCAACCCGACCTCGGTGCTGGCGGCAGTGGAGATCACGTCCAGGATGTCGGGCCCGAGCCAAGGCTCCGGCGTGCGTCCGGCCGACTGCCAGGCGATCCCCCAGCCATTGTCGCTCAAGCCGACGACCGAGGCCACGGCCCGGGCCGTGGCCAGGAGTTCGTCCGGATAGGGATCGCCCGCCGCCACGATCCGTTCGGGCAACGAATGAGCGGTGAACAGCACGCGACTGCCCTGCGGAAGGCGGGCCAGGCTCTCGACGACCTGAGCGGCGAGGAAGGCCACGAAGGCCGGCTCGACCGCCCAGCTCTCCACACCATGCACTGCAATTCGGGAGTCGATCGCTGCGGCGGCAACCTTCGCCCGCTCGAGATACTGGCCGATCGAAAACGCCGAGTAGTGGGGAGCGAGCACCAGACCGATGATCTGCTCGAATCCCCGTCCGACCAGCTCGGCCACGGTCGTCTCGATCTTGGGCTCGGCGTGTTTGAGACCGAGTACCACCTCATAGCGACCGGGTTCCCGATGGTCCAGGGCCTGCTGGAGACCGGCTCGTTGCGCCTCGGTGCGCTCGGCCAACGGCGACAGCCCCCCGATCGCCTCGTACCGGGCAGTCAACTCGGCGAGGAGCTCCGCGGTCGGCGGACGCCCACGGCGGATGTCGGTGTAGTACGGCTCGATCTCGTCGGGCGACCGCGGCGTGCCGTACGCCATCAACAGGACGGCGGTGCGTGGATCGCTCATCCGTTGCCGGGGGAACCGGCCGCCGAATCGACCATCGAATCGACCGGCGGCGGCGGCGCCACCTCGTGCAGTGTCCCCGCCGTTCGCTGATGAACCCGGGCGACGATCGCCGCCAGTACATCGGGATCGCTGCTCGGATCGACACCATGACCCAGGTTGAAGATATGCCCCGCGTGCCCGGCATTGTCGAGCACGACCCGCTCGGCGCCGGCCAGAGCCACATCGTGACCGGCCAGCACCAGGGCCGGATCGAGATTGCCCTGCACCACCGTATGGGCGCCGAGGCGCTGGCGGGTTTCGCTGATCGACGTGCGCCAATCGACGCCGACCACGGCGGGAGCGGCCTGGTGCATCAACTCGAGCAGATGATCGCAGCCGATCCCGAAGTGGATGCCCGGGGACCCCGGATGGCTCGATGCGAGCTCGTGGAACACTCGCCGGGAATGGGGCAGCACGAATCTCTGATAGTCCGAGCGCGACAACGTACCGGCCCACGAATCGAACAGCTGGAACGCCGACGCCCCGGCATCGAGCTGACTGCGGACCGAGACGATGGCGATGTCGGACAGGCGACTCATCAGCAGGTGCCAGATCGCCTCGTCGGTGCGCATCAGGGCCTTGGTGTACCGGTACGTCTTCGACGGCCGACCTTCGACCAGATAGCTGGCGACGGTGAACGGCGCCCCGGCAAAGGCCAGGATCGGTACCGAGAGCTCTCCGTCGAGCAGCCGCACCGTCTCGGCGACGTACGGGGCGTCGACATCGGGCTCGAACGGCCGCAGCCGGCGGATGTCGGACGCGGCACGGAACGGTTCGGCGATGACCGGCCCGGTCCCCGGGGCGACATCGACCCCGAAGCCCATGGCGTGGGCGGGCACGACAATATCGCTGAACAGCACCGCGGCATCGACGCCGTAGCGCTCTACGGGTTGCATCGTGATCCGGGCGGCGATCTCGGGTTGCTTGATCGCGTCGAGAATGCTGCCCGTGCCGCGCAGTTCGCGGTACTCGGGCAGGCTGCGTCCCGCCTGGCGCATGAACCAGACCGGGGTATGGATCGCTGCCCGTCCGGTCGCGGCCATCATGAAGGGGGAGTCGAGCGAGGCGGCCATTCGGGCGACACGCTACGTGTTGGCGACATGTCGTGTCAGACCGGACCCGACGATCTTCGTACGGAGGCGGTTTTGCCGCTGCCCGATAGAGTATCGAGACCCCAAATCTGGTCGGCTGGCTCAAGATTGGCGACCGAGGAGAGCGCGACTCACCGATGACGCAACAGCATCCCGACATCGTCGAGGAACAGGCCTACATCGATCACGCGTATGCCTGCCTCGATCAGAGTCGCACCGACGCCTGGAAGATGCGCACCATGACCGAGGCCGGGATCAGCGCCGGAGGCACGTATCAGGCCCGTTACGAACGCGACGTATTCGACGAGGCGCTGATCAACCGGCTCACGCAGCTCGACCTCGGTGACGCCGCCCTCGTCTTCGGGCGGATCGATCGTCTGGCCGAGAGTCCGGAAGGCATCGAGAGCTTTCACATCGGCCGGCTGGCCGTGTCCGACGAGCATCGTGACCCGGTGGTGATCGACTGGCGGGCACCGGTCGCCGAGCCGTTCTACCGGGCCACCGGGCGCGAGCAGATGGGGCTCGCCCGTCGCCGTCACTTCGCCGTGCAGGGCAGCAAGCTGTACGGCATCGAGGACGAATTGTTCGGCGAGCACCATCTCGGTATCGGCGTCGACGAAGGCCTCGAATCGACGGGCCACGGACTGCGCGGGTACTCGACGTTGATGTCGGTCCTCGAACGGGGCCGCACGGGTCAACTCGGCGACATCGTCGCCACCATCCAGAGCGAGCAGGACGAGATCATCCGCTCCCCGCAGGCCGGTGTGCTCGTCGTCCAGGGTGGGCCGGGTACCGGCAAGACCGTGGTTGCCCTGCATCGAGCGGCATATCTGCTGTACACCTATCGTTTTCCGCTCGAGGATCAGGGTCTGCTGGTCATCGGCCCGAACCGGGTCTTCCTGCGCTACATCGAGCGCGTGCTGCCCTCGCTCGGCGAGGCGGGGATCGAGCAGGTCGTGCTCCACGACCTCATCCCCGACGCCCGATTCGGCGGGCGCGACACTGCACTGTCGGCCCGGGTGAAGGGCGGGGTGAGAATGATCGATGTCATCACCAAGGCGGTGCGCGACCGGGAACGAGCACTGCGTGAGCCGCTCGTGGTCCCATATGGCCTCACCTACCTGCGGCTCAGCGCCGAGGAGAGCAACCGGATCGTCAAGGGAGCGCGGCGCCGCTACCGGCACCACAACAGTGGCCGACGGTGGGTCGAGAACGAGTTGTGGATTGCCCTGGCTAACAGCCACCGCGAGGAGATCAGTCCGATCACGGTACGCGACCAGGTCCGCCACTTCGACGATGTCCGCATCGCCCTCGAACGGATGTGGCCGGTGCTCACTCCCACTCAGCTGCTCCACGACCTGTACGGCTCCAGCGCGCTGCTCAAGCTGGCTGCATCGGGGCTGCTCAGCGAGGTGGAGTGGTCATCGCTGCATCGCCCACGTTCCGAGGATCTCGCCGACGTCCGGTGGACCGAGGCCGATGCCGCCCTGCTCGACGAGGCTCGTGAGATTCTCGGCCCGAAGCTCAACAAGCAGGGCAAGGTCGACGATGGCGACCAGATCCGCACCTTCGGCCACATCGTCATCGACGAGGTGCAAGACCTCACCCCGATGCAGTTGCGGATGGCCACTCGCCGATCGTTGAACGGCTCGATGACGATCGTCGGCGATCTCGCCCAAGCCACTGGGGCGCTGGCTCCGTCGACGTGGGACGAAGTGCTCTCGCATCTGCCCGACCGCAAGGAGCAGCGTGTCGTCGGGTTGTCGATCGGTTACCGCATCCCCGGCCCGATCATGGAGTTGGCCACGAAGGTGATGATGGTCGCCGCCCCCGACCTGCGCTCCCCCACTTCCGTGCGCGAAGACGGCGAGCCGCCCCGCTTCGTCGCCGTTTCATCGGTGGCCGCTCGCCGGGATGCCATCGTCGAGGCCGTGCGAGCGCTGCTGTCCGAGGTCGGCGACGGCAATGTCGCCGTCGTCGTGCCCGATGAATTGGCCGAGGAGACCGCCACCACCTTGGACGGTGCCGGCATCGACCACAGTCGGGCGACCCGCGGCGGGATCGACGGCGCCGTGTCGCTCGTGCCCGTCAGCGTCGTCAAGGGCCTCGAACTCGACGGAGTTGTGGTCGTGGAACCGAAGCTGATCGTCGACGCTCACGAGCGCGGAATGAACGCGCTCTACGTCGCCCTGACCCGGGCCACCAAGCGCCTGACGATCATCCACGCCCTCGAACTCCCCGAGGTGCTCCGGTAGTAGTCATCGCCCGGGCAGCGTGCACGCGCCCTACCCCTGGTCGCGCAAAAACTGCTCGAGTTCGGAGATCAGCTGCTCACTCCCGGCTGCGGGATCGAGTTCGACGTGGTCCTCGTCGGCGAGATCATCATCGTCGTCGTCGTTGTCGGCCATGTCCTCCAGACGACGGACGTAGCCGGGGAGGTCGTCGTCGTCGGAGATCAGCGAGTCGACCTGGGCCTCGTACTCCTCGACCTCGCTGATCAGTTCGGCCATCGGGGCCGGCGTCCCGACCATCGCCGCGGCGCGTTGCACCAGAGCAAGCGCCGCCTTCGGTGACGTGATCTGCGCGGCATACGCCGGCGTCGCCGCCCACAGCGAAGCCGAACCCAGACCGGCCTGGTTGCATCCGTCGTGGAGCACGCCGACGATGCCGGTCGGGCCCTCGTAGCGCGAACGTTCGAGGCTGAATCGCTCGACCAGCGAGGCATCGGTGGCCGTGCCCATGACCTGCACCGATCGGGAATGGGGGACATCGGCGAGCAGCGCGCCGAGCGTTACGACCAGCGACGCCTCGTAGCGTTCGGCGACGGCGACGATCTGTTCGACGAACGCCCGCCAGCGCATCGCCGGCTCGGGGCCGAGCACCATGATCACATCGCCACCCGGGGTCGACGCCCACCAGAGCGATACCTGCGGCCAGACGATCTCGCGGGTCACTCCATCGGAGAGCCGCACATGCGGCCGGGTGGAGGCGAAGTCGGTGAACTCCTCGGGGTCGATCGTCGCCAACGGCTGGGCGCCCCACCCCTTGATCATCGCCCGCACCGCCCGCGATGCGGCGTCGGCCGCATCGTTCCAACCGGTGAACGCGGCGATCATCACGGGGTTCCGCAGCGTGGGCTGCGAATGCCAGCGGACGTACTCCATCACTCGCCAGGCTACTCCTGCGAGACGAGCGCCGGTCGAACGACATAGTGCTCGCCGCCGCCGCCGGCCACCACGTCATCGAGCCAGTTGCCTTCGTAGACGTCGTTCGGGCCCTGCATCAAGTCGTTCTCGGTGGCCCCCTCGGCGGTCGTGACCAGCGTCCACGCCTGACGCTTGTACGTCCAGTTGGCGGGGAACAGGCGATGGGCCTCGCGCCACCACGGAATCGCCGCATCAGAGCCGACGGTGCGACGGAGGTGCTCGCCGAGTTCGAAGCAGGCTGCCGCGCGGGCCTCGTCGTCGCCTCGGGGCTGCGACGCCGCCACGACCTCATCGGCCGACATGGCGTATCGGCTTTCGGCACCGTTGGCGACCCAGTCGACGACGGCGGCACGGTAGGCGGCCGAATCGTCGGGGATCGACTTGACCTCGCGCAACATCCGGTCCATCCGGTCCGGCAGCCCCTCGGGGATCTCCATGTCGCGCATGGGGCTGCGCTCGATCGACGCCGACTCCGCCGGACGAACGATCACCCCGTGCTCGTCGATCCACACGGCCATCGGGATGTTGAGGAAGCCGAACAGGTCGCCGGTGATGTGACCGGTGTCGATCAGGCTCGGATGGGTCGGCTGTGCCGCGTCGATCCATTGGTAGGTGTGTGCCGGCTCGACATCGAGAGCGACGGTCACGACGGTCAAACCCTGGGACTCCAATTCGGCGTGCAGTGCCTGCCACCCGGGCAGGCTGGTGCGGCAGCCTCAATACGTCGACCAGGCGACCAGCAGCACCTTGCGACCGTGGAGGGCCGAAAGCTTGAACGGGTTGCCGTCGCGGTCGATCAGCGTGGGATCGGCGGCCACCGCCGTCGACAACGCCCGCCCGGTCGCCGTGGCCGAGCCCAGCGCCCACAGGCCGTGGTCGGTGTCGTGGACGAGCGGCATCCCCAGCGATTTCGCGGCGACGGCCAGATCGACTTCACCGTCGACGAGCGCGCCCGGCGCCGGAACGCAGACCTCGCCACGACACATGCCCTGCGGCTTGGGGTCCCAACCGGTGGCCGCGGCGAAATCAACAGCGCTGGCCTGCAACGACGAAGTGATCATGGCGGAACGCTACCGGAGCACGCCGACCGACGTCCCAGTGTGCGCCGCCGCGGTTCAGGGCGCAGATGCCGCCTTGGCGAGGTCGTGAGGCCCCGACGGCAGATAGCCACCGGCGGCTCGCACGGCCTCCCCCATCGGCTTGAGCAGGGCGAAGAGTTCGTCAAGATCGTCGCCGAGCGCGTTGAGGCTCGGGATCATCTGCCGATCCGTGGCGATCTCGATCTGCTCCCGAAGTTCCCGTCCGGCCTCGGTGAAAGCGGAGTCGTCGACCAGGCCGCGGCTGCGCAGCCGAGCATGGGCGGCGTCGAACTGCTCGTTGGTCCAGGCCCGGGTGCGCGAGTAGCTTCGCATCGCCAGCCCCCAGTACAGCTCCGACAGCAGGCCGATCTCGGTGGCATCGCAGCCGGCCGACACCCAGGCGGCGATATGCGAATCGCCGCGGTACTCGCGCAGCATGTCGCCCAAACGCCACATCTCGCCGACCGGGGAGTCGGGAATCCCCTGGGAGCGCAGCCCGGCGAACAGCGCCCGTCCTTCGGGCCGCAACGGCTCGACGGCTCGGCGGAGGAGCTCGACCACCCGGCCTACCCCGGTCGGCGACTCACCGAGAATCCGATGCAGCTGCCCGATCGCGCCGTCGTCGCGAGCCGCGCAGATCGTCGCCGCGTCGGTACGACTCCAGCCGAGTGCCACGCACGGCACGACCACCTCGGGGTTGAACACCCCGAACGCCGCTGCGACCACATGTCCCGCCACCTGGCCCATCACCGAACCACGACTGGTGAAGTACGCCGGACCGTCGGGCAGAGCGACGCCGTTGGCCTGTCCGGGGCTCGGGGCGAAGCCGAGGGCGACGTAGTTCGCGTGGCACTCGGCCGCGAAGTACACCTGGCCGGTGATCGGTTCGAGCAGCGAACCGAGAGTGCGGGCGGCCGTCGAAACCTGCGAAACATGCATCCGGCGAAGTTACGCCGCGGCACGCGCCGTCAGCGGATGGGACCGCAGCAACCTCGGACCGCGAATCAGCCGGCTTCCCGACCAGCCCGCTGCCCGTTCGCCCGCTACGGTCTTCCACCCGTGAGTACCGACGTCGTCATCGAGATCGCCGAAAAGGTCACCCCGGAGTTGGTGGCGGCCTTTGCCCGGTTGATTCCCCAATTGTCCCGAAGCTCCGCGCCACCGAATGGCGACGAGATCGCGGCGATGATCGCCTCCGACTCCTCCGACGTGCTCATCGCCCGCGATCACACCGGCATCCTCGGCAGCCTCACCCTGGTGACGTTCCGCATCCCCACCGGAGTCCGCGCCTGGATCGAGGACGTGGTGGTCGATGACGCGGCGCGAGGCAAGGGGGTCGGCGACAAGCTCAACCGTTTCGCCCTCGATCTCGCCGGACGCAAGGGAGCCAAGACCATCGATCTGACCTCCCG
>JANMJD010000191.1:0-8667 GCA_031371195.1 Actinomycetes bacterium
CCCTTTGCGGCGCCCCCGGGCGGTTGCCGCCGGGGGGGCCGTTGGCGACGACCTCGCCGGCCTGAGGGGCGCCCACCGCCGCTACTCTGGCCGCGCGACCGTGGTAGCTGCCGATCTCGACGATCCGCCCGCCCACAGGAACGCGTCCTGCAGCCTCGAAGAGCCGCTGAGCTTGGTCGAAGCTCATCCAGCCCTGCACGTCGGCAATCGACTTCCATGCCGCGGCGAGGTCGCTCGTGTGTTCGGTTTCATCGGCCATCGGTGATGATGCTTCCATTCATACGCGCGAATCGGGGCCGCGGACGGCCCCGATTCTGTCGTGTTGTAACGATGGTGGGTGGATCAGCCGGCGATGAGGCGTCGACGCCGCCGTGCGCCGATGACCGTGCCGCCCCCGAGTACCACCAGACCGAGACCAACAGCGGTGACTCGCAGCGTGTCGCTACCGGTCTGCGGGAGAGGGCTTCCACCGGCGGCGTTGGCGCTGACCAGCACCTGGGTGCTGACGACCTTGCCCGAAGTCGCTCCGGTGCCAGTGATGCGATAGGTGCCTTCCGCGCTCGGCATCTTGACCGAGACACGAACCGTGCCGGTCGTATCGGCCTTTGCGATGATCGGATCGCCGACAGTACCGATACCGCCATTCGTGCCCGTGCCGGCGCCGGTGGTCAACCCCTCGATGACGATTTTCACGGTCTCTCCTGCAGCGAACCCGCTCAGGACGACGACGATCGACGCGCCGGGCTTTGCCGACGTCGGCGTCGAGGTGGACCCGCTGAGGCAGGCGAGGTAGCCGTCGGTGTCGAAGGTCCCATCGATAGTAAATGTGGCAGCATCACAGGACGCTTGCGCGTGCGCTGTCGGGGCCGCGACCCCGATGACGGCCAACCCCCCTGTCAGTGCCACAGCGAGTGCCAGCGACCGGCCCGTTCGTTGACGATTCATGTTTTCTCCTTAGGAGATGAGTTACCGAACAGTATGTCCTGTTCAGCTGGGGTTTTCGCGAATCGGAGGTGACTCGAATGTGCAGTTGGGCTACCCGTAGTGTGATAACCTCGTAAAGTGCTCATTTCGGCCTCGTGCGTAGTGTGGTCGCAGCCTTGACCGGAGTCCGATGCAAGATCAGCGCGCAATTGCCCACTGCTACCTCCCGCAGGCCGGGCACCCGTAGCAGCGCTGAAAGCGCCGGCCAATAGCGGGCCTCGACCTTGTCGACGGCGAGCGTTGGCATCGATCGTGCCGCCTTCAGGATTCGTCCGACGTGGATGGCCCACAGACCCTCGCCGTATCGATTCTTGCGGGGGACGCCGTGAAGTCGTTCGTAGAGTCTCGGGCCCCACGTCGGTCCGAGGTACTGATAGGGGTTCATGTCGTGTCCGCCCCAGGGGGAGTACCACGGAGTCCAACTCACATACGCCCATCCGCCCGGACGAAGCACGCGGGCGATCTCGTCGAGTACGAGTTCGGGGTTCGGGGTGTGTTCGAGCATGTTGGAGCACATCACTCCGTCGAAACTTCCCGTCGCAAAGGGGAGCCGGGTTCCGTCGCCGAGCAACGTGTCGGTCGCCCGTATCGGACGGTCGAACAACTCGTCCGCACTCATTTCCACGCCGAACGCCACAGCACCACGGTCGCGCATCGCATCGAGATACCACCCTGGACCGCAGCCGAGGTCGAGGACGGTGGCGCCACGCAGGCCGAATCGCTCATCGAATCCTCGGGCTGCGTCCGCGGCGAGCGGGGCATAGAACGCTGCCGGCTCGGTGCGGTGACGGCGATATGCCTGAAACACGGTCCACTTGTCGAGTGCCGTCGCCCACGTCGCGGTCAGAGTCATCTCGTGGCGCGACCGGGTAGTGGAGCAGTCATCTCGGTGCCGGCCGTGAAACCCTGGCGACGGGCGGCGCGAGCCGACCGCCCAGCGCGAATCCACAGCCCAGCGAGGTGGCGGCCGTAGCGGAGCCCTTCGCGCACGTTCCCCTTGCTCTCGCCGTGTTGACGGCGCCCGAACACATACGGAACCTCTGCCACGCGCAAATCCGGATGGGTGATCAGCACCTCGAGGAGGATCTTGAATCCATCGGCCTTCAGTCGATCGATATCGATCAGCGATCGGCGGACCATGAAAAAGCCGCTCATCGGATCGGCGGTGCGCAGACGGCGGCGGAAGGCGATTTGAGCCGCCCGACCGGCGACGCTGGAGAGCACTCTGCGGAACGTCGACATCGCTGCCCAGGCCTCGTCGCCGTGGCGGCAGGCCACGATGATGTCCACGTCGCCCGCTTCGCTGCGCCTGGCGAGTTCGCCGACAACCTCGGGCGGATGTTGCAGGTCTCCGTCGAGGACGCATACCCATGGCGACTCCGCCAACCTCAAGCCCTCGGTGACGGCGCCGGACAGCCCACCTTCACGTCCACCGACGGGACGGTGGACCACGGCGATGGGAAACGCCGCCGACAACGCTCGTGCGACATCGGCGGTGTCGTCATCGCTGTCGTCGATGACGATGAGTTCGTGGACGCACGCGGGCAGCCTCGCAACGAGTTCGGCGATATTGCCAGCTTCGTTCCGAGTAGGAACGACTGCGGTGACCGACCAATCGGCCGACATAAACAGCCCCCTGAGGACTTACTCATCGAGCGCCGCCCGGCGCCCATCCAAAAACGTAGCAGCCGATCTGGGAGTTTCCAGCGTCCGACAGCACGGAAAGCGGCGGCTCACCACTTCACGGGCTTTGCTGAGCGGCGGGCACGAAAGTCGGGCCGGTTGCGAGACCGCTCGCGTAGCATCGGAGACTGTGTCAGAACGGATTTCGCAGGCCGACGTGGTGAAGGTGGCTCGGCTCTCGCGCCTGGCGCTTGGCCCCGGTGATGCCGAGCGCTACCTCAGCCAACTCTCGGGGATGCTCGAACACTTCGCCGACATCGACGCGCTCGATCTCGATGATGTCGAGCCGATGACCCAACCGCTGCCGCTGGCCAATGTGTTCCGCGACGACGTCTTGCAGCCCTCGCTCGATCGCGACGAGGTGCTCGCCGCCGCTCCGGCCGCCGAGGATGGCCGCTTCCGGGTACCGCCGATGATCGGGGAGTCGGCATGAGCGGCTTCCCGTCGGTCTTGGACACGGCGGCTGCGGTGCGATCAGGTGAACGATCGGCATTCGACGTGGTCGAGGAGCACCTGGGCCGCATAGAGGCGCGCGACAGCGAGATCCACGCGTTCAACCTGGTGACGGCCGACTCCGCTCGTGCCGCCGCCGCGGCGCTCGATGCCCGGATTGCCGCCGGTGCCGATCCGGGCCCACTCGCCGGAGTGCCGATCGCGCTGAAGGACAACATGTGCACCCGGGGTATCCCGACGACGTGTTCGTCGCGGATTCTCGAGGGGTGGCGTCCGCCGTACACCGCAACCGCCGTCGAGCGGGTTGTCGCCGCCGGGGCGATCCCGATCGGCAAGACCAACCTCGACGAGTTCGCCATGGGGTCGTCGACCGAGAACTCGGCCTTCGGCCCGACACGCAACCCGCTCGACACCTCCCGGGTGCCCGGAGGATCGAGCGGCGGCTCGGCCGCGGCGGTCGCCGCCGGATTCGCGCCGGCGTCACTGGGTTCCGACACCGGCGGTTCGATCCGCCAGCCTGCCGCGCTGTGCGGCCTTGTCGGCGTCAAGCCGACATACGGCCTGGTCAGCAGGTACGGATTGATCGCCTTCGCGTCGAGCCTCGACCAGATCGGCCCGTTCACCCACACGGTTGCCGACTCGGCTGCGGTCCTCGAGGTGCTCGCAGGCCACGATCCGATGGACTCGACATCGATCCCGCGGCCGGCACCCTCGCTGCTGTCGGTGCTTGGCCGTGGCGTCGACGGGCTGCGCGTCGGGCGAATCACCGACCTGCCCGCCGGTGCCGACCCCGACGTCACCGCCAGGGTCGACGAAGCCTTCACCGCACTCGAGAAGGCCGGGGCGAAGATTGTCGACGTCACCGTGCCCGCATTCGGATACGGCCTCACCGCCTACTACCTCGTGGCGCCGGCCGAGGCGTCGAGCAACCTCTCCCGCTATGACGGGGTCCGCTTCGGAATGCGGGTCACCGGCGGGACGACCGCCGAGATGATGGCCGTCACCCGTTCGGCAGGGTTCGGCGAGGAGGTCAAGCGGCGGATCATGCTCGGCACCTACGCCCTGTCGGCCGGCTACTACGACGCCTATTACGGCAAGGCCCTCAAGATCCGCCGGCTGATCGCTGAGGACTTTGCCGCCGCCTACAAGCACTGCGATGTGCTCGTCACCCCGGCATCGCCGACCGTGGCCTTCGAGTTCGGGTCGAAGGGCGACAATCCGTTTGCGATGTATCTCTGCGACACGTACACGATCCCGACGAACCTCGCCGGCCACCCGGGGATGAGTGTTCCCTACGGCACCGGCGATCACGGTCTGCCTGTCGGTGTGCAGGTCCTCGCCCCGGCGTTGGGTGAGCAGGTCATGTATCAGGTTGCCGCCGAGTTGGAACGGAGCATGGCATGACGATCTACACGACATCCGACCAGGACTTTGTCGAGTTCCATGATGGCTGGGAGCTGGTGGTGGGCTTGGAAGTCCACGTCGAGTTGGCGACCGAGACAAAGCTGTTCTCGGGGAGTGCCAACCGGTTCGGCGACGAACCGAACGTGAACATCGACCCGGTCACGCTCGGGTTGCCCGGCGCGTTGCCGGTACTCAATCGTCAGGCGGTCGAGTTGGCCATGCGAGTGGGGATCGCCCTCAACTGCACGGTGCAGCCGTGCATCTTCCACCGCAAGAACTACTTCTACCCCGACCTGCCCAAGGCATACCAGATTTCGCAGTACGACCAGCCGCTGAACATCGACGGCTACCTGGCGCTGCCCGGCGGCAAGTTGATCGGCATCGAGCGCGCCCATATGGAGGAGGACACCGGCAAGTCGACGCATGTCGGCGGAGCCGGTGGACGCATCCACGGAGCCGACCACTCGCTGATCGATTTCAACCGTGCCGGTGTCCCGCTGGTCGAGATCGTCAGCCGACCCGACATCCGCACCGTCGAGGAGGCCCGCCAATACGTCACCGAGTTGCGGGGCATCCTGCTGGCGATCGGGGCATCCGACGCCAAGATGGAGGAGGGTTCGATGCGCGTCGACGCCAACGTCTCGGTGCATCGCGCCGGCGAGCCGTTCGGCACCCGCTGCGAAATCAAGAACGTCAACTCGGTGCGTTCACTCGGCCGGGCGATCGACTACGAGGCTCGCCGGCAGATCGACATGCGCAATGACGGCGAGCCGATTCTGCAGCAGACGCGCCACTGGGACGAGAACGACGGACGCACCCACACCCTGCGGACCAAGGAGGATGCCGACGACTACCGCTACTTCCCGGAGCCCGACCTGGTGCCGATCGTCCCGTCGCCCGAATGGATCGCCCAGATCCGCGACGCGTTGCCAATGCTGCCGGCCGCCCGCCGCCAGCGCCTGGCATCGGCTACCGGTGCAGCGGTGGATGCCGAATCGGTGATGGTCGTCGTCGAACGCGAGCAGGACGATTACGTGGTCGCTGTCGGCGACGCCGGCGGCGACGTCGTCCGGGCCCTCGTCCACGTGAAGGAGGCGTACGCCGAGCAGGGCTCGTCGCCGACGGTTCCTGCCGCCGACCTTGCCGCCCTTACGCAGTTGGAGGTGGGTGGGAAGTTGACCGCTACGCAGGCCAAGCAAGTGTTGGCCGAACTCGTCGCCAACGGTGGGGGAGATGCGACGGCGATTGCGGCGACCCGTGGGTTCGAGGCGATCGACTCGTCGTCCCTTCGACCGCTGGTCGACGCGGCGATCGCGGCTCAACCTGAGGCGTGGGCCAAGTACCTGGCCGGCGACGCCAAAGCCGTCGGTGCGATCGTCGGCGCGGTGATGAGGGCCTCGAATGGCAAGGCCGACGGCAAAGCCGTCTCGGCGATCGTCGAGGCTCGCAAGGCCGCTGCGACGTAGCTCACGTCTCACGGTCTCGTCTACCGATTTGCTCGGGATCGCTCGCCGACGCCGTCGAACCGGTCTGTCGCAATTCACCCCCGGGCGGAAGTGCGTGTTCGACGTTCGTCGATCAGCGCCGGAAATCGAACACCGATGCCGATCTCGACTCGCTCTCGAGCCGAGGTCGACCCATCGGGTTCGGTCCCCGCCTGTGCCCGACGCCCACTGTGGCCGACGCCCACTGGGGCCGACGGTGGCCGACGCCCCGCCCGTCGCGGGCGAGGCGTCGTCGTGATCAGAGTTCGGTGACGGTCTCCGTGTTCGCCCGTCCGTTGAGGGTGTCGAGCGTGGCCCCGGGTGGGATGCGGTTGGCGATGTACCAGTCGGTCCCGCCGTCGCCTTGGAGGGTGTCCTTGTGGGTGTCGTCGATGACGGTGAGGCCGGCTCGCAGGGTGTTGAGGCCGTTGAGTCCGCCGGCGGACGTGCCGCCGATTCGGCCGACCCGCGTTGCGTAGGCGGCGTCGGTTCGGGCCCATTCGTTGTGGATGGCGCACAACGACACCATGTTGGCGGTGGTCGGGTCGTCGTAGATGGAGGGTCCGGCGATCAGGATGTCTTCGCCGTCTCGCCCGGCAATGGTGTCCGCCCCGGTGCCGCCGATAATGATGTCACGGCCCGTGTAACCGTTGAGTTTGTCGTCGCCCTGGCCGCCGACGATCACGGCGCGGCCCTGTCCGGATTGGACGCTGTCTGTCCCATCGCCGCCAAAGAGGAGCTGGGCGAGCTTGATCTCGGACTCGACGACGATCCGATCGGTGCCGCCCTGTGTGTTGACGATGATCGTTCCGGTTGGGGCATACGTGCCGACGACGACGCTGTTGATCGAAACCTTGACTCGGCCATGTTCGCCGCCTTTGAGGTGGACGTATTCTGCGGCCCCGGTGCCCGTGACGAGCAGAGCGGTCTTCCCGGCGACGCACGGGTCGGCGATCAATCCGACCGTCGGACCGACGACGACCGGGGTGATGGTGGTCGGGTCGTCGGCGATCAACGACGCAGCGAGGGGCCCTCCCGATAGGGTCGCCCGATTGGTGACCGACGCCGGGGCGTTCGCCGCGACATTGACGATGACGGCGACGGCGGGCAACGATCCGGCCGATGGGACCGGTCCGGGGTGGGTGCAGGTCCCGGTGGCCAGCGTGCATGACCAACCCGACCCAGCGATTGCGGTAGCGGTGAGCCCGACGGGCAGGGTGTCGACCATGGTCAGGGTCCCCGTCGCCGCCCCGTCACCGGTGTTGGTGATGGTGATGGCGTAGGCCGCCCCGGTTTGACCCTGCGAGAACGACCCGACGTGGGACTTGGTCAGCGTCAGGTTCGGGGCGGTCCGGTTGATGGCGTAGGTCTCGCCGGTGTTGAATGAGCCGTTTCCGGTCCCGGTGCCGCCGAGTCTGTTGGCCGCGGTGTCGACGATCGTGTCGTCATCGATCAGATCGAGTCGGATGGTGCCGCTCCCGGTGCCGGTCGACACCGTGACCGTGCGAGTCGCTCCCGAGCCTGCGACGGTGGTGACCGCTGTTCCAGAGACGCCGGTGGTCGTCAGACTGAAGTCACCGGTGTCGACGCCCGTGACTGTTTCGCTGAACGTCACCGTGTAGTTGACGGTTGCCAGTGCTGTGGGACTGGTGTTGTCACGGGTGATCGAGGCAACCGTCGGCGGGGTCGAGTCAACGGGGGTGACGGTCGTCGGGTCGTCGGCGACGAGTGCCGCGGCGAGTGGTCCTCCGGTGAGGGTGGCTCGGTTGGTGACCAAGGCCCCAGCATTGGCGGCGACCGTCACGGTGACCGTGAGAGCAGGGAGTGAACCGGCCGCGACGACAGGTCCGGGGTGGGTGCAGGTCAGGGTTGCGAGCGTGCATGACCAGCCCGAACCGGCGATCGCCGTCGCGGTGAGCCCGACGGGGAGGGTGTCGACCACGCTGAGAGTGCCAGTCGCCGCACCGTCACCCGAGTTGGCCACAGTGATCGAATATGTTGCGCCGGTTTGACCTTGGGCGAACGTCCCGGTGTGGGTCTTGGCGAGGGTGAGGTTCGGGGAGGTCCGGTCGATCGTGTACACCTGGCCGCTCGTTGTGGACCCGGTGCCGGTTCCGTCCAGCGGGTTGGTCGCAGCGTCGACAATGGTGTCGTTGTCGGTGAGGTCGAGTCGTATGGTGCCGCTGCCAGTCCCGGTCGACACGGTGACGGTGCGGGTCGCTCCGCTGCCGGCGACATTGGTGATCGATGCTCCCGAGACCCCGGTGGTGGTCAGGGCGAAGTCTGCGGAGTCGACGCCGGTGACCGTCTCGCTGAACGTGACGGTGTAGCTGACGGTCGTCGCGCCGGTCGGGCTGGGGTCGTCGCGGGTGATCGACACAACCGTTGGCGGGGTGGCGTCGATGCCCGTGAAGGAGACGGTGTTGTCGGTGGAGGTCGATGCGATGTTGCCGACCCCTCCGATGTTCTTGGCCGTATTGGCGGCGACGGTGGCGATCACGGTGCCGTCGGTGGTCATGCCGGTGACGGCGACGTCGTAGGTGGTGCCGTCGTTCGGGGCGACCTCGGTGACGGTCGCCGTCGTGGCGTTGGCCGAACCGGACAGGGTCACGTCGCCGGTGGCGAAGCCGGTCACCGGGGCGCTGAACACTGCGGTGAA
>JANMJD010000193.1:0-10212 GCA_031371195.1 Actinomycetes bacterium
CGGACGATCTGTTGGAGCTGTCGACCTTCCGCGTCGTTCAAACGACGCACACGCACACGTTCAGCCATCCACAAATGAAAACAGACCCCACCATCAAAGTGGTGGACGCGACCCACCAACCAGTGTGGTCAGAGCACTAGCGGGTAGACCGAACTTCGGATAGTCGTTCTCGACCATCGCGATGTATGCCCACACGCGGAAGTAGTAGTTGCTGACGCGGACCAGGAAGCCGCGCATGTTCGGTGGCCAGGCGCCGGTGAACAGCACGGCGAACCACCCGACGATCGCAACCGCCGCGGCGCCGATTGCGAAGACCATCAACACGATGTAGTGGGGGATGGCCTTGAAGACGTTGAGGGCTGCCGATCGCGGCACGGACCCGGGTACTTCGGGCAGGTTCAGCCGAACGGGCGGGTACGCGTTGTTGTCGACAGGCCCGGTGGCGAAGTCGAAGGGCGCATACGTCTCGGAGAAGCCGAGCAGGAAGCCGGTGGCGCGAGCGCTGTACCGCTCGTACATCGCCATCACTCCGTACATCCCGGGGTGGAGCTGGCCGGTGAAGATCAGCATGAGCCAGTAGATGAGAAACACGGCGCGAGACAGGATCTGGAGTGCATAGAGAATGATGCCGTGGGGGATGTACAGCAACCAGTTGACCAGCGGTCGCCAACGGGCAACCTCGTAGGGCGATTCGACAACGAGATACGTCCCACCAGTGCTGATCGGTGTGTCGCTCATGCTCTACCTCCTCAGGATGCGACCTCTGGTTGCACCCCGTCGATCCGGAAGCTTACGCCAGTCGCGCGACCGGGCGGTCCACTGTCGACGTCGAGCAGGGACTGCGCACGTGACGGCCTCAACGAGCTGGCAGCGGCTCGCCGAGATCCGCGAGATCATCGCCATGGTTCTCGACATCGACGCCTGAGCCGACGTCACGAGACGGTATGAGGCGGCATCCGACGAACCATCAGCGCTCGATCGGCAAGGTTGCGGGTCGACGGTTCCAGCCGCCGGTTGCACGCTGTGGTGGGGGATTACGGCAGCCTCCTACCATGGTCGTATACTTGAGAGATGCCGCGCGGAAACCCGTCCCCCAAACTGGCCATCACCGTCGATCCCCATGTCCACGAACGTGTCGTACGTGCCGCCGCCCAAGAGGGAGTCAGCGTGTCGGCATGGATGACCGAGGCCGCACGGCGAGCACTCGTCGTACGCGATGGGCTTTCGGCTGTTGCCGAGTGGGAACGCCTCAACGGAACGTTCACACCCGACGAAATGGCCGCCGCTCGACAACGCGTCGCTCAAGAGTTGGCCACGCCACACAAGCGGTCAGCATGACCACCGTCTACGACACGGGCGTACTGATCGCAGCCGACCGCGACGACCGTCGCATCTGGGCTGACCATCGCGCACGGCTCGAAGCCGGCGTCGTCCCAGTAACAACCGCCCCGGTCGTGGCCCAAGCCAGCCGATCCCCCCGGCAAGTGCAACTCAGGCGCTTTCTGCGTGGGTGCGACATCGTCGCCTTCCAAGCGACCCACGCCCACGCGGTCGGTGCCCTGCTTGCAAAGTCAGCAACCTCCGACATCGTTAACGCACACGTGGCCGTCACAGCATCGCTCACCGGCGCGGTTGTCATCACGAGCGACCCCGACGACCTCCGCGCTCTCACCGCCCACATTCGCCCGCGGATCACCATTCGTGCAACGGGCTAACCACCCGGTATCACTCGCCTCGAAGCAAGCCGCGACCACTGGGTTGGTCACGCGACAGCGTCGTGAAACGTTGCGCCGTCCCAGCGGAGCTCGCCCGAGACGAGCCGGTCGCGTGCCGACGATCACCTCCGCCACCGACTCCTCCGTGAGTCCCCGGTTCATGCTCCGACGTTGCTGGCGAGTAGCTGTTCGACCACCGCGGTCGGTCCATTGCCGACGCGCAGCCAGATCACCTTCGGCGGTGCACCATGCAGGAAGGCCAACTGACTGAAGTCGTCATCCTTCGAGACGATGACGAAGGCGTGCTCGCGGGAATGATCCAACGCGGAGCACCCGGCGAGAGTCGGACGGGCGGACGGGCCGAGGTCACTCAGAGCCGGCGCCGGGTCGGGCGAGCCCGTCGAGGTAGTCGGCGACGTCGGTGTGACCGCCGTGGCGCGCCCAACCCGCCGGCGGCGAATCCCACTCGGTGTCAACGATGTCGGGGTCGGCGCCGAGGTGAACCAGCAGCTTGGTGAGCGCGAGGTCGCCGCGTGCGGCGGCTTCGTGCAGCGCCGTCGTGCGATGACGGATGTTGATGTCGAACCCGAGATCGACAAGCAGCCGGACCGCGTCGCTTCTGCCGAGCTCGACGGCCCGAGCGACCAGGTCGTCGCGCCGCTCGAACGTCAACGAAAGGAGTTGTGTGTTCGCCGCGAGAGCGGCGTCGACGGCTCGGCGGTCACCGGCAAGGCAGGAGCCGATGAACACCGTCAAGGGGTCAAGTGTGGTGGTCTTGGCTCCGGCCGCGGCGAGCAGCTCGGCGATCGCCAGATTACCGTGCAGTACGGCTCCCTCGTACGGGGACCGACCCTTGTAGCCGGGGTGAGTGCCGGGATGATTCGGATCGACCCCACGAGCAAGAAGCAGGCGGACGCGTTGTTCGAGCCCAGCCTCGGCCGCGTGCTGGAGGGCCTCGGCGACGATCTCCGTGGGTGTCTGGTGGCCGTGGGCGAGTATTCGCCGCCACGGCCCACCGTCACCTCGACCGAGGCCGTGGTCGAGCAGCAGCTCGAGGAACTCGGTGTCGTCGTTGGCGATGTCGCCCGCACCCCGGTTGTAGATCGTCTGGCTGTCGTTCGCTTCCGCGCCCGCCTCCAACAACAGTCGGGCCAACGGGATCTCGTGCGGGTGTGGTGGTGCACCCTGCTCGCCTCGGCCGAACACGCCGGTGAGCGCGGTGAACGGCGACGGCAGTCCATCCGCCAGGTAACCCGCGTTCGGGTCGGCACCAGCGGCGAGCAACAGTCGGGCGACGGTAACGGGGTCGCTGCCGGGTCTCGGCGCGAGCCGTGAGTACGTCAGGTACAACAGCGGCGGCCAGGCGAATGGTCCCCCGTCACGTTCCGCAGCGGTCGGATCGTTGGCGAGCACGACCCGCATCGCTTCGACCGTGCCGGTGGCGGCCGCCGTGAAAACGGACGATCCGGCAAGGTGGGGATGTTCGACGAGCAGCCGGTCGGCCTGTGCCCTCCGGTCGGAATGGTCCGCACCGAAGGTGAGGCAGCCGAGACGAAGCAGCTCGTCGGCGCGGGCCGCGTCGTCGGCGAGCGGCCCACCGACCGGCTCCTTGTGCGGCGATCGGCTCAACCGGTTGACCAGCTGCACGTAGTCGCGCAGCTTCGCCCACGAGTTGAAGTCATAGTGCCGTGCCACTGTCAGCTGCGCGTCGGCCAGCTTGAACGCCGTCGCCGGCGGTGTCCCGCCGGTCAGATCGCTCAAGCGCGGGTGGTGCTCGCGCACGAGGTCGATCGAACCCTCGATACCGGCGCGGACAAGATCGCGCAGCGTTTTGGCATGGGCCTTCAGCCACTCGAGATCGGGGTTGTCGGGCAGGCAGTCGACCGGCATCAGTGTCGTCCTCTCCGGAAGGCCCGACGTCCGCACAGACGGGCAAGAAAGGAGACGAAACGCAACATGTCCACTTCACCCAGGTGGGCTCTGCCCTGCCCGCGGACCGGTGGCGCTCCTGGATCGCCGTGACCCATCGTAGCCACCAGCCTCAACGCCTCGCGACGTCAGAGTGGTTCGGGCGGGCGGTCATTTCTTGTCGCTCCCCCAGGTTTGTGGCGGTGGCGGCGTAGAGGCGATGGGCGAGCGCCGTGATGGCGTTGTGGAGTGCTTCGTCGGCGATGATTCGAAACGGCGCCGGGAGTGCGGTGAGTTGCTCGGCGTACCAGGTCGGGTTGCTGGTGGTGCCCGAGAGCCGGGTGGTCTCGGAGTCGATCGCTTCGAGCGCGCCGAGTACGGGGGAGATCCAAGGTTCGACCTGCGCGAGTGGGGCGTCGATGATGACTTCGGTGGGGTGTTCCCATCCGGCGGCGAGGTGTGTTTCGAGCATTGCGACCGGGTCGAGGTGGTCGGGCGGGTCGAAGGTCGTGTCGAGGAGTTCGATGTCGTTGATGCGGTCGATACGGTAGGTGCGGACAGCCCCGGCCGGGTGCGTGCGGCACAGGAGGTACCAGCGGCCATGGCGTACGACGACTGCCCACGGTTCGCAGTTGACGCTCCATGTGTTGCTGGCTTCGGAGCGGTAATCCACACGTACGCTGCGGTGTTGTTCACTCGCGTCGACGAGGGTGGCGACGCGTTCGGGGTCGGGGCGTACCGCGGCGCGGTCGCGTGCGACGGTTGTGACGCGCCTCACGGCATCGGCCTGGGCGGCGACCGAAGTGGGTAGGGCGCGCAACAGTTTGCCGAGCGCGGCGCCGACAGGCTGGTCTGGTTCACTCGTGTTGTGATGGCCATCGAGGATCGCCATGACGAGCGCGAGCGCTTCAGGTGGGGTGAACACCAACGGTGGGAGTCGTGAGCCGCGGTCGAGTGTGTAGCCGCCATAGCGACCCCGTTGCGACCGGACGGCGATGCCGGCTTCGCGCAGCATCTCGACATAGCGACGCGCGGCTCGTTCGGAGGTTTCGAGGTGCTCGGCAAGTTTTGCTGCGGTGATCCCAGGGTGCGCTTGAAGTAGTTGCAGGGCGACGAGGGCCCGACTGGTTGGGCTGGGAGCGCTGTACAAACATTTCTCCAATCCGGAAGTTGACCGTCCGGAATCAATTTTACGCTGGTCGCCATGGCATACGAATGGCGACGACACATCCGACACTGCGACATCTCCTGGTGCAGGCGTGCCCTGGCGACGGGGCGGTCGTCATGGACGTGATCGAGTGGTTGCTCGATGGCGACCCGGCAATCCGCTGGCAGGTCATGCGCGATCTCACCAATGCTTCTGCCGAGGCGGTCACCGCCGAGCGGTCACGGGTCGAATTTGACGGGTGGGGTGCCCGGTTGCTCGCGTTGGAGGGCGACGATGGGCTGTGGGCCGGTGGCGCGTGTTTCCCTGCCGACTACGCCGGCGGCGAGCCGGGGCAACCGTGGACCGCGACGATGCACACGCTCCAGTCGTTGCAGCTGTTCGGTCTCCACCCGGCGTCGGCCGCCGGCCGTCGTGCGGTCGCTCTCATCGCTGAGCACGGCCATTGGGAGCATGCCGGGCAGCCGTACTTCGACGGTGAGGTCGAGCCGTGCATCAACGGGCGCACGATCGAGGCCGGTGCCCACTTCGGCGTCGACGTCACTGCGATCGTGGACCGACTACTCGACGAGCAACTCGCCGATGGGGGCTGGAATTGTGAAGCGGAGAACGGTTCGGTTCGCTCATCGTTCCACACCACCATCGACGTGCTGGACGGGCTCGTCGAGTTCGAACGCTCGACGGGCGGTTCGTCAGCCGTCGGTGAGGCACGCCACCGTGCCGAGGAGTATCTGCTCGAACGTGGGTTGTTGCGCCGCAAGAGCACCGGTGAGATCGTCGACCCGGCGTTCTTGGAGTTCGCGTTTCCGTACTACTGGCGCTACGACATCCTGCGCGCCCTCGACTACTTCCGGGGTGCCGGAAACAGTCCCGACCCTCGAATGGCTGAAGCGGTTGAAGTTGTCGTTTCCAAACGGCAACCCGACAGCCGCTGGCTCCTCGACCGCATTCATCCAGGCCGAGTGCACTTCGATATCGAGTCCGCTCCTGGCTCACCGAGCCGCTGGAACACGCTGCGGGCCTTACGAGTTCTGCGCTGGTGGGACGCACCTGCAACAGTGCGGTCGTGAGCGCAGACGAACTCTCGTTGCGTGTTGTCCCGGCCAACCAGGCGAGCTGGGAGGACGTCCAAGCAGTGGTCGGCAAGGCGCGCTGTTGGGACCAGTTGTGCTTTTGCCAACGCTTCAAACTCGGCGCTCCTGCCTTCCGGGCGACGACGTCCGACGAACGCGCCGCCATGCTTCGGGAGCAGACCGAATGCGGCAATCCGGAGTCGGACTCCACCACCGGACTCATCGCCTACGTTGACCAGGAGCCGGCCGGGTGGTGTTGTGTCGAACCGCGACCCGATTTTCCATTCATCCCGGAACAACGAGCGTGGAACAAGCGGCGCGGCCAAGATCTCACCGACGACCGCGTATGGCTCATTGCCTGTTTCATCACTCGCACACCGTTCCGCTACGCAGGTGTCAGCCGCACGCTCGCACAGCAAGCCATCGAACTCGCCCGCACCCGCGGCGCATGTGCAGTCGAGGCCTACCCGATGCACACCACGCCCGGCGTGGAGATCACCTGGGGAGAGCTACATGTCGGAAGCCGAAGCATCCTCGCCGACGCCGGAATGCGCCAGGTCGCTGCGCCCAGCAAACGCCGCGTCGTCATGCGAATCGACTTCTGAAACCTCCACAACGGTGTATTGCCCAAAACGGCCGTCGTCTTGGGCAATGTTGGGACTGGCGACGGCCGCTGGCAGGCCTTGCGCCCGGTTCCCCAAACGTGACCGGCGCGCGTCATCGCCGGGTTGTCCGCAAGCCGATGTATGCAAGCTAACTTGCGAAGAACTCACACCGAAAGGCAACTTGTGGCGGTGATTTCTCCGCTGATCGCATCCAGCGCTCGGCGGCACGACATCTTCGACAAACACATGATTCATGCCTTCAACAACCCGATCCTCACGGAGAACATGGACGAGGGCTTCACCATGTTCGTCGGTCCCGACCCCGCCGGAAATCTCTTGGAGATCGGCGTGATCGACTCAGAAAGCGGCCAATCATCGTCAACGAGATGAGGCACGAGCGAAGTACTCGAGGTGAACACCATGTCACGAAGTGCGCAGGAAATCCTTGACCGGGCCGACGCCCTCGCCGCCCGTTTCGAGCGGCACGAACCCGACGAACACGAATTGCGCGACGCTGCGGCCTTGCGTCTCGTGCGAGAGGCGTTTCTACATCGGGCTGACGCCGAACGCCGGCTCGCCGACGCGGTCACCGATGCCCGGTCCGATGATCACTCATGGGCGGCCATCGGAGCGATGGTCGGTACTCGGGCGCGGCCGCCCGCCAGCGTTATGGTCAACCGATCACGAACGGCTGACAGGCGTCAGCCGTGTCACATTCCAGACGCCAGACGCCAGACGCCAGACGCCAGACGACCGAATACATGGTCGACCGCTGCACGGGTCTCGTCGTCGGTGCCCACCATAGGTGGCTGTAGGTGTCGAGGGTTGCGGTGGCCGACTGGCGGCCGAGGCCTTTCTGAGTTGGTGATGACCATCCTCGTGACCCGGGCCGGTATCGAGCGAGATGGGCAGCGAGCATCGGTGGACGGCCTGACGGAGTGGAACCGTTCGAAACCCGGACGTGCTCTTGGGCGGACCGAAGGTCGGCTTGCCGCCCACGGCACCGAGCTGGCGGCCGACTCGTAGCTGACCACGAAGGAAGTCGACCCCGGTCGACGGTCAGTCCGAAGCACTCGCTTTGGCGTACTCCGGGCCGGGGGCGACAATGATCAAGGCCCGGTGCCGATCGTCAACCGAATTCCGACCTGATGGTGACGGTGAGCCGGTCTGTAGGCGGGATTCTGTTCAGAATGTGCCCTGACCTGGTCTTTTGTGGTTACGCAAGGGGTCCCAGTCCTCAGATGGTCCTCAGCCCAGTGCGAAATCGTCGTTCAGGACGGGCCGATACGAGGCGGCATAGCACGACATCCGGCGACATCGACCAAGCTCCGAACGAGAACTTTGCTCGGCGAAGGCGGGGAGCGGCGACCTCATCGCGGCTAGCGGCGGACCGGCGGTCCGGAGCGATATCGAGCACGGATTACCTACATATCGCCGGCTATGCGGTGGCTCTGGGAGTCACGGGCCTGAACAGACTGTGCGGGTACCGTCGGTTGAGAGCCGGATCGTCGGGGTGGCTTCACCGTGGGACGGGGGTGTGCTGCACGGTCGCGCCGTCCTGCGCTCTCAGTTGGATTCAGTCAGCCCGACGGGCGGTGCGCTGGCGATGAGCGCGGACGCCGATCACCGCCGCGGCGATCAGCAGACCGATCACGATCGGGCTGGCGGACAGTACGAGGATGCCTGCGCCGATGTTCGCTCCGATCACGGCGGCGGTCACGACGCGGTACCCGCCGGCGACGATCACGCCGACGCTGATGAGCAAAGCGTCGATGATCAGGGTCGACCGCAAGATCGGTTCGCGACGGTGCTCTCGAATGAGCACGGCGACCGCACTGGCGAGGACAGCGAGGGCGAGGATGCCGACGAATGTGACGTGACTTGGCGACCATGATGGTGGATGCATCACATAGTCGGGGTCCATGTCGGGTCCGACCGTCGACAGATCCCCGATGGCGTAGTACACGGCGGGCGGTGCCGCGATGATGGCCAGCGCTGACACGTAACCCACTGGTCTGCGCCCACGAGGTGGTGTTCCAGGCGACGGGGCGGGCCAGTTCATCGGTACCACTATGACCGCGAAGCCCGTCGAGACGCGTCTGGACGTCCGTGACCGTTCGGCGGTGAGCGTATTCGAATCAGCAATCCTGTATCGGAGCGGGTCTTGGTTCCCGCCTCCCAGTCAGGCCGGGTCACCGCTGGAAGACTCTCGCCGACTCGGCTGCACGACCCGCCTGAGCGAGAGCCAACATCGACGAGCGCCACAGCGATTCCCGCAACGGGTGCTCCGCGATCGCCTGCTCGGCAGCAACGACGACATCGCCGAACAGTCCGACGGCCAACAGGGATTCGAGCAACGCCTCGTGGGCCAACCCGTTCAACTCGGTCAGCAACGCAATCACCGGGGCCGCCCAGTCGTACGCCGCGACGTCGATCAACGGCGGCCCCCGCCAACGGGCGAGCGCCGACCTCAAGACGTCAACGGCCAGGTGCGCTTCGCCCGCCTGGAGGAGCGTCCGTCCCTGCGCCACCTCAGCCTCGAAAAGCTCGGCATCGACAGCGACACCGGCTTGATCGAGGCGATACGACGAGCCATCGGTCAACACCCGTTCCGGTCCCAGGGTTCGCCTGAGGAGGGCGATCTGCGCTTGAAGCCGGTTTGCCGCCCCCGATACCCGCTCGCCGCCCCATATCGCCTCGGACAACCGCGATGCGTCCAAGGTCTGATTGCGATGCAGCGCGAGTCGCAGCAGGATCGACCGACGTACCGATCCACCGATTGAAACCTCGTCCGACCCGACGCGGACAACCAGCGGGCCGAGTATGCAAATCTCGACCGGTCTCGAATCAGAGAAATCCATACCCCGTCACCGCCGCAACGCTGAGAAGTCGAAATTCGAACGCAGCCATCACTCGGAGCGTACGACACCACATCGAACCGGTCTGAAAGACCACGATCCGTGAACGATTCGCGCCGAGATCGACAACGCCGGGGGTCGACGACCGGCTGGGACAGCGCGTCAACCGAGGAACGGAGTGCTCGGCACGGATCACGCCAGCCCACCGAAATATGAGCGCCGTCCGCCACGTTGACGGCGAATCAGTCGCTACGAGACAACGCTTGCCTGCTCGCCCAGCGTGGTTGGCGTGGGCGCGTATGGCGTTCAGAGCTGACTGATGCGGGCGGTGAGCTCGATTTCGACGGCGATGTCGAAGGGAAGTTCCGCCATTCCGACTGCGCTACGAGTGTGTCGACCTCGCTCGCCGAAGATATCGATGAGCAGGTTCGAGCAGCCGTCGATGACCGCCGGGGTCTGGTTGAACCCGGGCGCTACGTTGACCATGCCGAAGACCTTGAGGATGCGCTCGATGCGGTCGAGCGTGCCGAGTTCTGCTTGCAGCGTGGCCAGGATCGACAGTGTCGTCATGCGGGCGGCGAGTTGGCCTTGGGCAAGCGTGACGGTCGCGCCAACCTTGCCCCGGATGATGTCATGGCCGTTGATCGGCCCGTGACCGCCGACGTAAACGAGATCGTTATCGACGACACAAGCCAGATAGGAGCCGGCCGGAGGGAACACCGGTGGCAAGATCAGCCCCAGTTCGACGAGACGCTGCGCGATCACCGGGCCGACGCTACACGCGACGATCGATTCGACGATCTGGCGCGTCACCCCGATGACGTCGCTGAGGGTCGCTCGAACAGATACCGGAGGCACGATTCACGACCGTCGCTGACACGCGCCAGC
>JANMJD010000120.1:0-2726 GCA_031371195.1 Actinomycetes bacterium
GTGGACCAACGGAACGGGCGCGACTCCGTCGAACATCACGGCTCCATTGAACGTCACCTGCAGCTGGGTGTCGGATTGGGTGATGTCGCCGGAGAACGACCCATCGTCGGCGAAGGTGGCAGTACCCGATTCCTTGCCCGATGCCTTCGAAGTCACCGACGCCGAGCCGTCCGTGAGGTTCGCCGACACGGTGAAGTTGTCGAGCGTGCTGCTGAGCGTGCCGTCGGCGGCGATGTCGAGAGTGACGGTTCCCGTACTGCCGCCGACTTCGATCAGGCCGGCGACCTCAGCCGGCAGCACGGAGAAGATCCCGCTATCGATGGTCGAGTTGTCGGCCAGCCACGAACCGACCACGCATGCGGCCACGAATTTGGTGGCCGGCGCCGTGCCCACAGGGATCGTCGTTGCGGCGAGCGTCGAATCGGGCGCAGCGGTCGATGATGGTGCCACGGTGACTGCAGCGGCCGCATCGGTTGGTGTCGGTGCCACGGTCTCGGCCACCGTCGGTGCCGCCGTTGGCGAATCGCCACCTCCGGCAGCCACTGCGATCGCCCCAGCTGCGACAACCACCACGGCAACCGCCCCGGCGATCACGGGGATCCGCGAACGCCGAGCCACACTGGCGGTCGAGGGAACGGGCACATCGGTGGATGCCGCCACCGGCGGCGGACCAAGCGGCGTCCCTGCCGGCCCCACACCCGCAGTCGAACCGAGTGGAGTACCCGTCGGCCCGGCGAGCGTCGACGGCCCAATCGGGACCCCGGTCGGGCCGGCCAGCGATGAAGGCCCCATCGGCACACCCGCCGGGCCGGTCAACGACGAAGGCCCCATCGGTACGCCCGTCGGCCCAGCAAGCGACGACGGCCCGATCGGCACACCCGCCGGCCCGATCGATGCCGCACCCGGCGCGGCCGTCGCCCCCTCGACCAGCGCTGCGGCGCCCAGCCCCCCGGCCAGCGCACCTCCCAATCCGGCGAACAACGGTCCGGCGCTCGACGAGGGCACGCCCGACAGTGCTGCCCCGAGTGCGGCTGCCACCGTCATCGATTCGCCTGCGTCGGTCGCGCTGCCGGCTTGGTCGTGCCGATGCTGATGGGCCATGCCGATCCGAGCAGCTTCGGTCGCGCCGACGAGGCAGACGCGGTCCGTCCCGAGACCGAGATGGTTGGCCACCAGACCCGGCAGGTCGCCGTTGGCAGCGAGTTGGTCGTCGGTCACGGAGATCCCGATGGTCGACGGTGCCCGGCCTTCGCGCTCGACGAGTTGGGCGACCGTGGCGGCGATGCGGTGGACGATGTGCGACTGCGCATCGAGGACGCCCACGGGAACATTGGCGAGCGCCGCGAAGGTCCCCACATCGCCGTCATGAACGATCGCGGTCTGCGAGGGCGTCCGCCCGAGATCAACGCCAAGGGAATACTCCGTCGCAGCCACCGCACACCTCCCGCGGCAAGGTAACAGACGACATCTTCGGTGTCAGTGGAGTCGCCGAGAACCAGTGATTCCCCTAGGTGACAGACGAAGCGGGTCGCCCTACGGTCAGGTGGAGTTCGCCCGATTGGGCCTGACGAAGGGGCTGCGCATGGCCGACCGTGACGAATTGCTCTTCGGTGCCGAGCCGGTCGCCGCTCCAGACAGCGACGGCGACGGGGTGAGCGACCTCCAGGAACGACTCGACGGCACCGATCCGAACGACGCAACGAGTGTCATCCATCACCTGGATCCGACAATGGCCGGCGCCGATCCGCGAGGCGATCTGAACCCCGCCTCACTCGAGGGTCAGATCGTGGTCGATGTCGCCGTCGGGGCCCCCGCCGGGTTCACCACCGAGCAATCGCTGGGCACGGGTCTCGATGGCAAGTCGATCCAGGCCGACCCCAATCACCTCGGCGTCGGCGACGAGAAGTTGCTCGCCGGTCGGGCCGACAGCAACTCGCTCGCCGGCATCGAGCGTGACCCGACGTTGAAAGGTGCGTCGACGACACCCAGCGACGGACGCGACCCGCTGACGGAAACACTGGGGCGCACGCCGGGACCGAGCGCGTCGACCACTCCGGTTGTCAGGGGCGGACTCGGTGATGCCCCGCCGCCGGGCGAGACGCCATCCGGCTCGGCCGACCCCGGCCACAACCCCGAGCTCGTCTCCGGGTACGTCGAAGACGCGGCGATGGCCGCCGGGAACTTCGCAGGCGGAGTTGCCCGGGGGCTCAACATCATCGCTCACGAAGTCATCAACGCGCCCAAGACGTTCGTCAACGAGTTCGTGCGGGCTGCTACCGAGCCGACCGAGCCTCCACCGCCACCGAAGCCGGACCCGCCGACGACGACCTCGGTGGATCCCGACGCTGCCGGCGGCACGAATGTCGTGGTGACCGGGGAAGACGTTGCTCGTGCCATCACAGCGCGCGACGGAGCCACCGACGTCGTCCAGGGCTTCGGCGGAACACAGACCGACGACACTGCGCCGCCGAAGCAGGCGATCGACTTCGTCAGGGACCCGATCGAGAAGGAGAGCACGCTGTCGGTCGGCACGCCAGCGCCGACGGCTTCTGGGCAAGAGATCAGCCACACCATCAATCCTGATGCCGGCTTCGACGTCCCTCGAGCCCCCGCGGGCGGTTCCTCGGGTGGTGGCGGCGACCCCAGCCTGTACGGAACGACATCGAGCGCGGCCACGGCCGTCGACGCGCCAGCAGACTCGGCGACTGATTCCAGTGGCATCTCTG
>JANMJD010000206.1:0-11545 GCA_031371195.1 Actinomycetes bacterium
TACGGCATCCTCATCCTGCCGACCACCGGCCGGTACTTCGGGCTGCCCTACCGTAATCTGCTCCCCAGGGGCGTCGACAATCTGCTCGTCGCCGGCCGCTCGTCGGGTGGCGACCGGGTGTCGCACGCGGCGACGCGCAACATGTCGTGCTGCGCAGTGTTGGGCCAGGGCGCCGGTGTGGCCGCCGCCCAGTCGATCCACGACGGCACGTCGCTCGCCGCCGTCGACATCACTCGCGTCCAGAAGGTGCTCGACCACCAAGGCGTCCGCCTCCAATGAGCAACGTGCCCACCGCTCCGCCCTCCGATTCGGCGATATTGGATGCCCACGATTGGAGCTTTCCGATCTCGATCGCCTACGGGCCCGGACGGTTGGCCGAGATCGGGCTGCGGTGTGTGTCGCTGGGCGTCCGCAAGCCCATGATCGTGACCGATCGCGGTAGCCGGAGCCTGCCCTTCGTCGGTCAACTGCAGACCAACTTGGAGGCGGCAGGCCTGAGTCACGACCTGTTCAGCGATGTGTCGCCCAACCCCCGAGACGACGAAATCGGTGCCGGCCGGGCGAGGTATCGGGCGAGCGGCCACGATGCGGTCATCGCCATCGGCGGCGGAAGTGCGATGGACGGCGCCAAGTCCATCTGCTTGACGGCGAACAACGATGTGGATCTGTGGGCGTTCGAGTTCGAACAACCGGCGCCCGAGATGGGCTCCGGCCACCGCTTCCCGACGTTGATCACGATCCCGACCACCGCCGGCACCGGAGCCGAGACGGAAAGCACGGCGATGGTCACCCACCTGGCCAAGGGCATGAAGTTCTGCGTTTGGCACCCGGCTTTCAAGCCATCGCTGGCCCTGCTCGACCCGGAGTTGACCGTCGGGTTGCCCGCCGACATGACCGCCTGGACCGGCGTCGATGCGATGGTCCATGCGATCGAGGCCTACCTGGTCCCGGGGTTCCACCCGTTGTGCGACGGGGTCGCCCTCGAAGGCCTGGCGTTGGTGGCGAAGTGGTTACCCGTCGCTGTCAACGAGCCGCGCAACCTGGTCGCCCGAGGAGGCATGCTCGTCGGGTCCTGTCTGGCGGGGGTGTCGTTCCTCAAGGGCCTCGGGCTGGTGCACGCCATCTCCCACATGGTCGGCGCCGAGTTCAACACCCACCACGGCCTGACGAATGCGATCGTCCTCCCCGTCGTGTTGCGATTCAACCTACCCGGCATGGATCACAAGGTGCGGCGGATGGCCGAGGCGATGGGCGTGGACGACCAATCCATCGACGGGTTCATCGCCGAGATCGACCGGACGCTGGACCGCCTCGGCATTCCGACATCGCTCAGCGCCATCGGCGTCCCGGCCGACTGCGCCGGCCGAATCGCCGAGAAGGCCAAGCTGGACAGTGCTGCGGCCACCAATCCGCGCTCGGCGAGCGTGGACGAGATCCGCGCCCTGGTCGAGACGGCCATCGACAAGGCTCGTTGAGCGCCGTCAGCCTCCGACTGTCGACGCGGCGGCAACGTTGCCGAGGTGCTCGGCGTCGCTCGGCAGGATTGCTCCACTCGCCACTGCGGCGTCGAGCGCTGCGTTCCACTTGGCAACGAACGTGGCATGGTCGGGGTAGGCCGCGGCGAGCTGATCGGCCGAGAACGGCTGGGTCACACCGAACAACCGGCAGAAGCTCTCGCCTGTCTGGCCGTCGCCGGCGAGCCGGGCGATCGGGACATCGACGTGTGGCGTGCGGATACCGCCCGTGGCGTTGCCCGAGGCATCGAGCACCAGCGCGCCGGCGTCGTCGATTGCAATCTGCGGCATTGAGGGAGGCGGCGTCCCATTGTTGACCCAGGCACTCATTGCGGCGAGCGCGCTGCGCAATACATAGGTGTGCGGCCCGGCGTTGATCCCGAGATCACACGTGATGACGCCGCTATAGATCGAGGAGGGCGGCGTGGTCATCGCGTCGAACATCGTTGTGTCCGCCGCGCCGTCGCCGTCGTCGTTGTCGCCGATGCCAAGGTTGTAGGCGTCGGCGTGGGCCGTTCCGGGAACCTCCCAGCTGCGAATCAGATCGGTGTCCGGCTGGCGGGCGCGTACGAAACCTAGGCGATCGCCGAGCATGTCGGTCTCGGACAGGAAGTTCAGCACCGGAACCTGCAGGTCGTCGCGAATCAACGACGGGCTGGCGCCGTCGATCGCTGGCAGCGGGTCCTGGGAGAGGGCGGCACCCGCTGCGCCGCGGCTGTGGATCAGGTAGCCGTCGAAGACGTTGGCGATCGGGGCGACGGCATTGACGTAGGTGGTGAGTCGAAACGCCGATTGCGACTCGCCGATGGCGATCACGGCCGTCGGTTCGTGGCCACCGAGCAACGTCTCCCATTGGGTGCGCACCGCCGCGCCGGCCTGGCTGAAGATGTCATACGAGTAGCTGTCACCCGGATGCACGAGCGATCCGTAACGGTCGGGATCAGCGGCTTTCAACGCCAGTGCGGCGCCGAGCGCGTTGCCGCCGCCGTCAATGCCCACTGCCTGGGCTGAAACGCCGACCCAGGTCCAACCGGAACGGATCATCTCGACGTGGGCGTAGGTCCAGTCCGGAGCATTGTCGAACCCGGCCGTGACGTTGAACCATTCGACGACGACCTTGCCGTTCGCATCGGCGGCCTTCGCCGGGCGGCGCACGACGACTCGCGTGGTGAACGCCGCTGGCTCGATCGGAGTGACCACCCAATGGCCGTCGCTGCCGAGCGGCTCGGCAGACGTGTAGGCGTTCGCAGTTCCTGACAGGAAGAACTCACTTTGCACGTAGCCGACAGCGGCGAGGTCGGGAGTGCCGGTGCCGAGCACCGTCGCCCCCTTGCCCGCCACGGGAGGCTCGCCTACGGTCACCGCCCCCACAGCCTCGGGCTGGAACAACGCTGCTGCCGTTGTCGACGTCGGAGGCGTCGTCGTGGTGGATGGCAACGTCGTCGCTGGCGACGCAGTGGTCGGCGACGCAGGCGGGTCGCTCGCGGGGCTGGCGGCGGTCGTGCCAAGACCGCTCGAGCCGACCGTCGGGTCGCTGCCCTGGGTGCTCGACGAGCACGCTGCCAATGCCCCGACAACCAGCATCACCGTCAAACGGGCTGGCCACAACGGGGGGCGGGTAGTGGCATCTGCGCGCTGCACGGTTCGAGCGTACGCGTTTGCTCGGTCCCGTTATCAGCGGAACGTTGGCTGCGGTTGCATCACGTAACGTCACGTCCATGAGAGCTGCGGTGTGCCGTGAGTTCGGTTCGCTCGTTGTCGAGGATCTCGATCTCGCCGAACCGGGTCCGGGCGAGGTCAAGGTCAGGATCGAGGCTGCGGCGATCTGCCACAGCGACATCACCTACCTCGACGGCGGTTGGGGTGGGCCGCTTCCGTCGCTCTACGGCCATGAGGGCGCCGGCATCGTCGAGCAGATCGGCTCGGGTGTCCGCACGGTGTCCGTGGGCGACAAGGTTGTCGTCACCCTGATTCGCTCGTGTGGGTATTGCGTGGGATGTTCCGCCGGGCACCCGGTGACGTGTCGAACACGCTTCTCCCTTGACGATCACTCCCCGTTGCTGGACGCCTCCGGCGCGCCGGTCGTGCAAGCGATGCGCACGGGCGCGTTCGCCGAATACGTCGTCGTTGAGGCGTCGCAACTCGTGGTTGTTCCCACGGACCTCGGCTCGGACGTCGCCTCGCTACTGGCCTGCAGCGTGATCACCGGCTTCGGCGCGGTGACCAATACCGCCCGGGTTCCTCCGGGCAGCCACGTCGTCGTCGTCGGCTGCGGCGGCGTCGGTCTCAACGCCATCCAGGGAGCGCGAACGGTTGGCGCCCAAACGATCATCGCCGCCGACGTCGTCGCGTCCAAGTTGCAGGCGGCGATGACGTTCGGTGCGACGCACACGGTGAACTCGGCTGAGACTGATCTGCGCGCTGCGGTGATGGACATCACCGCCGGACACGGCGCTGACTACGTGTTCGTCACCGTCGGGGCCCAGGCGGTGTTCGAGTCGGCCACGTCGCTGCTCGCCTGGGGTGGCACGGCGGTCATCGTCGGCATGCCGAACTCCGGGGTGACGTTCCCCGTCGACGCCGGCGCATTGGCCGACTACAGCCAGCGGATCATCGGTTCGAAGATGGGCTCGGCCCGCATAGGTGCCGACATCCCCAACCTCGTCGCCCTCTATCGCCAACGGCGGATCAAACTCGACGAGTTGATCACCGGTAGGTACCGGCTCGACGAGATCAACGCGGCGATCGCCGCCGTCAAGCGCGGCGACGCGCTGCGCAATGTGATCGTGTTCGAGTGAGCGAGGGAACCTACCCGTGAAGATTGTCGATGTCCGAACGTTCGTGGTCGGGAACCCGCCACCGCGCCTCGGTGGGCGCTATTTCATCTTTCTCAAGTTGACGACCGATTCTGGGATTACCGGGGTGGGCGAGGTGTACGTCGCCACATTCTCGCCGCACCTTGTCGCTCGCATGATCGAAGACGTCGCCGAACGCCACCTGATCGGCCACGATCCATTCCAGATCGAGACGATGTGGCGGCGGATGTACGGCAGCGGTTACGCCCTGCGCCCCGATGTCACCCTCGGCGGGGTGATGAGCGGTTTGGAAATGGCGTGTTGGGATATCGTCGGCAAAGAGACCCACAAACCGGTGTACGAATTGCTCGGCGGCAAGGTGCATGAACGGCTGCGTAGCTACACCTACCTCTACCCGCCAGGTGACGTCGACGTCTACGCCGATCACCCCGTGTACAGCGATCCCGACGCCGCCGCGGCAGCTGCGGTGATCGAAATGGAGCGCGGGTTCACGGCTGTCAAATTCGACCCTGCCGGGCCGTACGGCGCTTTCGACGGGCGCCAGCCGACGCTGGAGGCGATGGAGCGTTCGGAGTTGATGGTCAAGGCGGTGCGCGAGGCGGTCGGGACGAAGGTCGACATCTTGTTCGGAACCCACGGCCAGTTCACCGCGTCCGGAGCGATCCGCATGGCACGCCGCCTCGAGCAGTACGACCCGCTGTGGTTTGAGGAGCCGACGCCACCCGAGAACGTCAACGAGATGGCCAGGGTCGCCCGATCGACGACGATCCCGATCGCCACCGGCGAGCGGTTGACGACCAAGTATGAGTTCGCTCGCGTGCTCGAAGCGGGCGCGGCGTCGATCATCCAGCTCAACCTCGGCCGTTGCGGAGGGCTGCTCGAAGGCAAGAAGATCGCCGCCCTCGCCGAGACCCACTACGCCCAGATCGCCCCACACCTCTGGTGCGGACCGATCGTGGGCGCGGCCAACATTCAGTTGGCCGCGTGCTCATCGAACTTCCTTCTGCTGGAATCGATCGGCGATTGGGGAGGGTTCCATTCCGAGGTCCTCACCACTGCGATTCAATGGGAGAACGGGTACGTCATCGTGCCGACCGAGCCGGGCCTCGGCGTGGACATCGACGAGTCCATCGCCCTGGCCCACCCGTACACGCGATCCGAATTGCACCTCGAACCCAGCCGGGACTTCCTCGAATAGACCCTGCGGTGGCCTGCCGATACCGATCGGTCGACCAGCGCGGCTTCAGCGCTTCACCCGGGCCGAGGTCGGGTCGTAGAGCGCGGACAACGAGGCACGACAGCTCTGGCGGACACCGGCAACCTCGACTTCGTACGTGCCCTGCTCGAACCACGAACGCAGCGTGTCGGGGCCTGGCGACGCGACGTAGCCCATGCCGATCGATGATCCGATGGTGTGGCCATACGCCGCCGAGGTCAGATGACCCACGCAAACGCCGTCGCGCACAACGGCTTCGCCATGGAGGAGCAACGGCTCGGGGTCGGCGAGGGCGAACTGCACGAGGCGGCGGCCGACACCCAGGGCGCGTTCGGCGACGAGCGCGTCGCGTCCGGTGAACCCGCCGGGCTTGTCCCACGCCACGGTGAACCCGAGGCCGGCCTCGATCGGGTTGTCACCTGACGAGATGTCGTGACCCCAACTCCTGTAACCCTTCTCGAGGCGAAGCGAGTTGAGCGCGTGATAGCCGGCGGGCCTCCCCCCGGCGTCGATCACCGTGTCGTAGATGTGGGCGGCGATGTCGTGTGGGATGAGCAGTTCCCAGCCCAGTTCGCCGACGTACGTGATCCGGGTCGCTCGCACGAACCCGAGACCAAGGTCGATTTCGCGTGAGTCGCCGAAGGCAAACGCGTCGTTCGACAGATCGCAGTCGGTCAGCGGTTGGAGCAGATCGCGCGCCGATGGTCCCATCACGGCGACCATCGCCATCGTGCCCGACACATCGGTGACAGTGACGAACTCGTCGTCGCCGAGATGACGCCGTAGCCACGCCATGTCGCGTGGGGTGGTGGCGGGCGCCGTGAGGACGAGGAACTCCCGCTCGCTCAACCGGGTCACGGTGACGTCGGCCTCGATGCCACCGAAGTCGTTGAGCCACTGGGTGTAGACGATGCGGTCGACCGCCACGTTGATGTCGGCGGCGCACGTGCGCTGCAGGAAGGCCAGCGCGTCGCGGCCCTGCACCGAGAACTTCCCGTACGTCGAGATGTCGAATACCCCAACGGCATCGCGGGTGGCGCGATGTTCGGCGGCCGAATGCTCGAACCAGTTCTGCCGACCGTACGTATACCGATATGCCCGCTCGACACCCTCGGGCGCGTACCAATTGGGGCGTTCCCAACCTGCCAACTCTCCGAACACCGCCCGGTTGGCTGCCGTGCGCTCGTACAACGGGCTGCGGCGCAGACCGCGTGCGCTGGTGCGCTGGTATTGCGGCCAGTGCATCGCGTAGGCGACGTCGAGCGTCTCGGTCACCCGCTGTTCGAGGAATCGACGGTTGGTCTCGTGGCGCATGACGCGCGCCGGGTCGGCCTCCGGAAGATCGATCGGTGAGCGACCGTCGACGAGCCAGTCGGCGAGCACCGATCCGATGCCCGGCCCCGTGAGAAACCCGGCCGAGTTGAACCCGGCAGCAATGAAGAAATTGCGCAGATTCGGGGCCACCCCGAAGTGGTACATCGCATCGGGCGTGAAGCTCTCCGGGCCCCCGAAGAACAACCGGATCCCGGCGCTCGCCAGCGTGGGAATGCGTCGCGTGGCGATCTCGTAGTACGGGCCAAGGTGCTCCCAGTCGTCGGGAAGCTGCACGAAGGCGGCGTCGTTGGGTACGCCACGGGATTTCCAGGGGTAGCTGCCCGGCTCGAAGAAGCCGACCATCATCCCGTCGCCCTCGTTCTTGACGTAGATCCACTCGTCGGAACTCTTCACCGTTGGCAGGCCGCGCTGAAGTCCGGGGATCGCCTCGGTGATCACGTAGTAGTGGGCCATCGCCTGCAACGGCACCTTGACTCCGGCGAGTTCGGCGATCTGGCGACCCCACAGCCCGCCGCAATTGATCACGTACTCGGCCTCGACCGAGCCCTCGTCGGTGTCGACTCCGGTCACCCGTCGTCCGTCGTGGCGAATACCGACCACCGGGCAGTTCTCGACGATCCGCACGCCGCGGTTGCGTGCCCCACGGGCCAGCGACATCGTCGTATCGGTGGCGTTTCCGCGCCCGTCGCCGGGGTAGAACAGCGAACCGACCAGACCGTCGGCGTCGAGCAACGGGAACAACTCGAGCGTGCGATCGACGTCGGCGACCTCGACCACGATCTCGTTGCGCTGCGACACGGACGCCTGGCGAAGGAGTTCCTCCCACCGCTCGGGGTGAGTTGCCAGATGGATCGTGCCGGTTGGCTCCCACCCGGTCGACAGCCCGGTGTCGGCCTCCAGCGTCGTGAAGGTCTCGATCGACCGTTTGACGACCTCGCGCATCGCCGAGGTCGGTCTGCCCGTGGTGATCAGCCCGGCGGCGTGCCAGGTCGTCCCCGAGGTGAGTTGGTTGGCCTCGAGCAACACGACATCGGTCCAGCCGCGACGGGCCAGGTGGTAGGCGACGCTGGTGCCGACGACGCCTCCGCCGATGATGACAACCCGGGCGCGGTCGGGCAGAGGGACTTCCATGTCGAAACGATCCTCCGACTACGTGTTCGGGTGGCGCTCAGCCGACCGTCGCCTTGGCGACCGCGTCGATGATCCGGTCGATCTGGTCGTCGGTGATCACCAGCGGTGGGCAGAACACCAGCGTGTCCGTGCCAATCGCGCGCACCACAACGCCGGAGTCGGCATACATCTGGTCGTGGACGTCTTTGGCCAGTTGATCGGGGCGGGTCTGAACCGCCCAGATGGCAGCGAGCCCGCGAACCCCGGCGAGCGATCCATCGTCGGCGAGGGCTCGCAAACCCGCCGACAGACGATCGCCCACATGGGTCGCCCTGGCGACCAAACCCTCGCGCTCGATGATGTCGATGTTGACCAAACCGGCGGCACAGACCGACGCGTGGCCGGAGTAGGTGAAGCCGTGGCGCATGAAGAACTCGGGGTTCGCTTCGAGACCGGCACGGACCTTGCCGCCGATGATCACACCGCCGAGCGGTAGATATCCGGAAGTGACGCCCTTGGCGAAGGTGGTCATGTCGGGGGTCACGCCAAACGTGTTGGCCGCGAACCAGTTTCCGGTACGGCCGAAACCCGAGATCACCTCGTCGAAGATCAGGTAGGCGCCGTGCTGATCGCACAGTCGGCGAAGCCCTTGGAGATAGCCCTCCACCGGCGGCCACACCCCACCGGCTCCCTGGATCGGCTCGGCGATAACCGCGGCGATCTCGTGGCCGCGCTCGGCCATCAGCGACGCCATCGCTTCGATGTCGTCGCCCGGAACCTGGATCACCTCGGTGAGGAGTGGACCCCAGCCCTCTCGGTTCAACGCGATGCCTTGTGCGCTGGTGCCGCCCCAGGCCGTGCCGTGGTAGCCCCGGCCCCGCGACACGATCAGCGTGCGCTGCGGATTCCCGGCCTGGACGTGCGCGCCCCGGGCGAGCTTCATGGCCGTGTCGACGGCTTCCGATCCCGAGCAGGTGAAGAACACGCGGGCGTCGGGCATCGGCGTGAGCCCGGCGATCCGCTCGGCCAGCGCGTCGGCCGGATCGTTGGTGAACGGCTCGAAACACGAGTACGTCTCCAACACCTGCATTTGGGCGTACACCGCGTCGGCGATCTCCCGGCGGCCATGACCGACGTTGCAGTACCAGAGGCTCCCGAGCGCGTCGACGAGTTCGCGGCCCTCGGTGGTCCATAGCAGCGCGCCTTCGCCGCGGGCGATGGAGATGAACGAATCCCGGCTCGGATTGGAGAACGGGTGCAGGAAGGTAGACGGCATATCCCGAATGGTAGTCGTACCTAGTCGGCCGTGATCTCCGACGCCCGTCGATCAACAGGCTGGTGGACCTGCGAATTCACGATCTCGGACGGAGACCGACGACGGGCACCGTCTCGTAGGCGATGAAGTACGGGAACTCGGGCTTGGCCGGGTCATGGTGCCACGGTCGAACATCTGTCGCGTGCCGCAATGTAACGGTGTCGACGGATAGGTTCGAGCTCGTCGCCTGACTGGAGATCCGATGAGTGAACGCCTGACGAATGAGACGGTCGAGTTGTTGCAGGAAATGATCCGCAATCGCTGCGTCAATGACGGAACGGCCGACTCCGGATACGAGACACGCAACAGCGATCTGCTGCGATCGTTCCTTGGCTCTACCGGATTGGAGATCGAGGAGTTCGAACCGGTGCCCGGTCGAGCCTCGCTCGTTGCCCGTATCGAAGGAACCGACCCTGACGCGCCGAGCCTGTGCCTGATGGGGCATACCGATGTCGTTCCGGTGAACGAATCGGGGTGGTCGAACGATCCGTTCGGTGGTGAATTGATCGATGGCGAGGTGTGGGGGCGGGGCGCAGTCGACATGCTGAATCTGACCTCATCCATGGCGGTGGCGTTTCGAGAGCTGGCCGTCACCGGGTTCCGACCACGCGGCGATCTGATCTATTTCGCCGTCGCCGATGAGGAATCGGGTAGCGCGTACGGAATGCAGTGGATGGCCGATCACCACGCGGACGCAATCCGCGCCGACTACGTGCTGACCGAAAGCGGCGGCCAACACTCGGGTTCGAGAGAGGCACCATTCATCAATGTCAGCGTTGGCGAAAAGGGCGTGGCGTGGCGCACGCTACGAGTGCGTGGCGTGCCTGGGCACGGCTCCACGCCGTTCAAAGCGGACAACGCGCTGACAACGGCGACAGCGGTCATGCAGCGGATCAATGAGTACCGTCCGACACCACGCTTTCACGAGTTGTGGAAGGCGCAGGTCGAGGGATTCGGCCTCGACGCCGAGGCGACCGCAGCGCTCCTCGACATGTCGACGATCGATCAGTACATCGACAGCTTGCCGATGCCAGGCCTTGCTCCGTACCTGCACGCCTGCACACACACGACCTTCTCATGTAACACGATCGCGGGCGGCGGTACCCAGCGATTGAAGACCAACGTCATTCCTGACTGCATCGACATCGGCGTCGACATCCGGACGCTTCCCGGAGAGGGCGCCGACGAAGTCGACGCTCACCTGCGCGCTGCGCTTGGCGACCTCTACGGCCGCGTCGAAGTCGAGGTGATCATGAACGACAGAGCGTCGATCAGTCAGATCAACAACCCGTGCTGGGACAGCGTCAGCCGCAGCATCACGCGCCAGTTCCCCACCGCTCGGCCCGTACCGGACCTCGTCGTCGGCTTCACCGACGCGCGGATCTACCGCGAGATGGGGGCGGTGGCGTACGGAGCCGGTCTGTTCAGCCCTGAACTCGACGCCGCCGAAATGGGCCGCCGCTTCCACGGCCACGACGAACGCGTCGACGTCGAGTCCCTCCGCCTGACCACCCAGTTCTGGCTTGATGTCGTTACCGACCTCCTCGGCTGACCGGAGGATCAGCGCAGCAGCAGGAGTGCTCGCGCGGTGGCGATGGATTCGGAGGTGAGCAGCGGTCGATCGAAGATCATCAGGCGCTGCAACGTTCCGCCGAACGTCGGGTCGATGACGAGGTCGGACCCAGCGATTTCGCCCAGTTCGGCCGGGTGGAAGGCCCAGCCTTGTGGCGCCTCCCCACCGTCATCGAGCCGCTCGTCGACCACGATGGTGGCCACCTTCGGTCCGCCATCGAGGGTGAAGCTGACGGTGTGGTCTCGCCCGTCCCAGATCCCACTCGCTACCCCGATACGAGTGGCGTGCCGGAAGCTGGTAACGAAACCGTCGGTGATGAACAGTTCGATCTCGCCGGATTCGGTCACCGAGATCGCGTATCCCTTGGTGATCCGCCGATCGGTGGGTTCTTCGCCGAGCGCAGCCGTGACGTTTGAGAACGCAGAGATGATCGTCGATGACGCGTGCCGCTGAGCGGTTGAGGCGTTGAACTGCACGCTGATCGTGAACCCGCCGCCGGCGCGGAGATCGGGCAGGACAGGCGCGGTGGGCGACGCCTGGCCAGGCGACCAGTCGACGACCAGACCTTCGGTCGGCAGGGCCGCTAGTTCTGGGTGTCGTCGCAGGTACTGCCGCACCCGTTGGTCGATTTCGTGGTAGCGCACCGCCAGCGTGTTTGTATCGACG
>JANMJD010000212.1:0-11504 GCA_031371195.1 Actinomycetes bacterium
ACGTGTCGTCGGCGTCGAGGCCGACCCATTCGATCGTCGTCGGCAGGTGGTCCGCCGTCGGCCGCATCGGGGTGGTCGGATCGAGGTGGTCGGCCACCGGGCCGAGCGTACGGGAAATCTCCAGGCCTACCGATGGATGGCGTTGAGATAGTTGTAGACGGTGATCCGTGAGACGTTCATCGCGTCGGCGACGTCTTCGACGGCCCGACGGAGGATGAATGCCCCGCGCTCGTCGAGCATGCGGACCGCCCGCTGTTTCTCCTCGCGGGTCAGTTCGCGCAGGCGCCCGCCGAGATCGCGCTCCACGCCCTCGATCAGGCGATCGAGAGCGCCGTGCAGCGGAGCGAGGCGAACGACGGCAATGTCCTCACCCTCCCACTGCAGGGTGAGGTCGGAGGGCTCGCGCTGGGTGAGGGGCAGCACACGCGCCCCCATCGCGTCGGCGATCGGGCGGATCGCGCGGATCAGCGGATGATCGAGGGCTCTCACGACGCGACACGCCCCGGCGCCAACTCGACGGGCTCGACCTGAAAGGTCACCCGGGTCGCCCCACCGTCGAGCGCGGCCTGCAACAAGTCGGCCACCACCTTGGCGACGATTGCCTCGGGCACCTGGGTCTCGGAGCTGAACGGTCCGGTCTCGAGTTCGCATCCGTCGGCCTCGACAGCTCGCCAGGCGGCGAGCACATGCTCACCCGGATGGCCGTCGTGAAACGGCTCGACGGTGAATTCGACTCGGACGCTGGCCACGCCTTCCAGCGTACGCGCTGCTGCCCGGTTCGGACCGAAGGCCGAACCGGGCAGGCGGGTTGTGGTCGGTCGGCGGGCGCCAGCGCCACCGACCGATGAGACACCGAGCGTCAGGCGCTGGCGTACTGGCCCATCACGGTGCGCAGGTTGACCGCCCGCTGCTTGCAATCGGCGCCGGCCATCTCGAAGGCATCATTGAGCTTCAGCAGGGCGGTCTTGAACGAACCGTTCCAGTCGCCTTCGAACTGGTCGTGGGCGGGACCCACCCAGGTGGTGCCGGACAGGGTGCTGGTGACGAGGCTGATCACCGAATCAATCGTCTGACGCTGGTTGCGCAGGGCGTTGCCGAGTGCGTCGAGTTGGTCGGGATCGGCGCCGAACATGGTGGCCATGGTGTGTGTCTCCTGTGGTGACGGGGTGGACTGACGGGACGGATGTGTGCAGACGATCGGGCGAACCGGCAAACCGCTGCGAAAATCGCCCGGACCCGGGCCATGCTGTGGAGCCGCATTCCGGTGAGCATCCGATGACTTCTGTACCTTCCCCTCCGCCCGAGACATCGCTGCCGGCGATCACGATCACCTACCCGGGTGATCTGCCGATCACCGAGCGCCATGACGAGTTGCTCGCCACGATCCGCGATCACCAGGTCGTGATCGTGGCCGGTGAGACCGGGTCGGGCAAGAGCACCCAACTTCCGAAAATGTGCCTGGAACTGGGACGCGGGAGTGCCGTTGCCGACAGCGACGGCCGCGCTACGGGCGGGTTGATCGGACATACCCAGCCGCGCCGGGTGGCGGCTCGGACCATCGCCGAGCGGGTCGCGTCGGAGATCGGCGTCGAGTTGGGCGGCCTGGTCGGTTATGCCGTGCGGTTCACCGATCAAGTGGGACCTGATACCCGGGTCAAAGTGATGACCGACGGAATTCTGCTCGCCGAGATCCAGCGCGACCGGATGCTGCGCCGGTACGACACGTTGATCATCGACGAGGCCCACGAACGCTCGCTGAACTTCGACTTCCTGCTCGGCTACCTTCGCCAGTTGCTCCCCCGGCGGCTCGATCTGAAGCTGATCATCACCTCGGCAACGATCGACACGGAACGGTTCGCCACGCATTTCGCCACGCCGTCCGGCGAACCGGCGCCGATCATCACCGTCGAGGGCCGCACGTACCCGGTCGAGATGCGTTATCGGCCGTTCGGCGAGGATCCCGACGACGATCGGGACCAGACGACGGCGATTTGCGACGCGGTCGAGGAGCTGTGGCGTGAAGGTGGCGGTGACGTGCTCGTCTTCCTGTCCGGTGAGCGGGAGATCCACGACACGGCCGACGCGTTGAGGCGGCTCGATCTGCGTGACACCGAGGTGCTGCCGCTGTACGCCCGGCTGGCGTCCGCCGAGCAGCGCCGCATCTTCGAATCCCATCCCGGCCGCCGGGTGGTGCTGGCGACGAACGTCGCCGAAACGTCGATCACCGTGCCCGGCGTGCGCTATGTGATCGATGGCGGAACTGCACGAATTTCGCGGTACAGCAGACGGTTGAAGGTGCAGCGCCTGCCGATCGAAGCGGTGTCACAGGCGTCGGCCAACCAGCGGGCAGGGCGGTGCGGGCGGCTGGGCCCCGGAATTTGCATCCGGCTGTTCACCGAAGCCGACTTTGCCGCCCGAGAGTCGTTCACCGAACCCGAGATCCTCCGCACCAACCTGGCCTCGGTGATCCTCCAGATGGCCGCCCTCGGGCTCGGCGACATCGCCGGGTTTCCGTTCGTCGAACCTCCCGACACCCGCTCGATCGCCGATGGCATTGCTCTGTTGGAAGAACTGGGGGCGCTGCGACCCGAGGAGGAGGGCGACTCGGCCGATACCGCCAAACGGTTGACCAAGCTCGGCCGCCGGCTCGCCCGCCTGCCCGTCGACCCTCGTCTGGGACGGATGGTGCTCGAGGCCGAGCGGCTCGGTGTCGTGCGCGAGGTGATGGTCATCGTCGCCGCGCTGTCGATCCAGGACCCGCGCGAACGACCGGCCGACAAGCGCGAGGCGGCCGGCGAGATGCATCGGCGTTTCGCCACCGAAGGCTCCGACTTCCTCGCCTTCGTTCGCCTGTGGGACTACCTGCGCGAGCAGCAAAAGGCGTTGACGTCGAATCAGTTCCGCAAGCTGTGCCGTACCGAATACCTCAACTACCTGCGGGTTCGCGAGTGGCAGGATCTGTTCAGCCAGCTCCGGAGGGTTGCATCGGACCTGGGACTGCGGTCATCCACCGACGCCGGTCATCCCGATCACATCCACCGGGCATTGCTGTCCGGTCTGCTCTCGCAGATCGGCATGAAGGAGGGCGAGACCCGCGAGTTCCGGGGGGCCCGCAATGCCAGGTTCATGATCGGCTCGGGCTCGGTGCTCACCTCGAAACCCCCGAAGTGGGTGATGGCGGGCGAGTTGGTCGAGACGAACCGCCTGTGGGCGCGCGTCGTCACCCGCATCCAACCGGAGTGGGCCGAGCAGCTCGGCGGGCACCTCGTAAAACGCTCATGGAGCGACCCGTGGTGGGACCCCGACCGTGCCGCGGTGATGGCCAATGAGAAGGCGATGCTCTTCGGTCTGCCGATCGTCGCCAACCGGGCGGTCAACTACGCCCGCATCGATGCCGGCGTCGCCCGGCAGATGTTCATTCACCACGCCATGGTGCTGGGCGAATGGAACACGCACCTGACCATGTTCGAGGAGAATCGGGCCGTGGTCGCCGAGTTGGAGGCGTTGCAGGACCGACTGCGCCGCCATCTCGATGTCGACCACGACGCCCTGTTCAAGTTCTACGACACGAGAGTCGGCGGCGATGTGGTCTCGGGCCGCGACTTCGACCGGTGGTGGAAGTCGACGCGTGCCAAACAGCCTCGGCTCCTCCACCTGACCCGGCAAGACCTGTTGGGTACCCAGGCCGCCGGGCTCGACGAGTTCCCCGATGAATGGATTCAGGGCGACTTCGCCTTCCCGCTGACCTACGAGCTGGCCCCCGGCTCGGCCACGGACGGGGTGACCGTTCACATCACCGTCGACGTGCTCAACCAGGTCGACCCGGCCGGGTTCGACTGGCAGGTGCCGGGTCTACGTGACGAGCTGATCGCCGAACTGGTCCGGTCGCTCCCCAAGGATCTGCGTCGGCTCGTCACGCCGGTCAACGAGTTCGCGGCCCGCGCCGTGGAGCGGCTGGGCGCCGGCCAACCGGCCCCCGAAGGCATTTCGCTTCCCGACGCACTGGCGGCCGCCTTGACCGAGATGTGCGGCTCGCGCATTCGTTCGACCGACTTCATCCTCGAGCGGGTACCGCGCCACCTGCGCACCATCTACTCCGTCGACGATGTCGACGGGCGCCGTCTGGCCGCCGGGGAGGACCTGGGCGAGTTGCAGGTGCGGATGCGCGGCAAGACCCGCACCGCCATCGCCGCGGCGTTCCCCGATTTCGAAAGATCGGGAATCACCGATTGGGACGTGGGAACGCTGCCGCGGACCATCGAGGCCGACGTGGAGGAACGCCACGTACGCGGCTATCCCGCGCTGCTCGACGACGGGCCGTTCGTCTCGTTGCGAATTCTCACCAGCGAACTCGGCCAGGCCCGCGCCATGCCCAGCGCGATCCGCCGCCTGCTCGCCCTGACGGTCGCCTCACCGCGCCGGAGCGCCGAGCGCCAGTTCACCGCTGCGGGACGTCTGGCGATCGCCCGGCTGGGCCGGTTCAGCGTCGACGAACTGCTCGACGACTGTGTCAGGGCGGCGCTCGACCACGTCATCGCCGCAGCCGGCGGGGTCGTCTGGGACGAGGACGGCTTCCGCGCCCTGCAGCGCGATGCCCGCACTGCGCTCCCCGGCCTGGCCATCCACGCCGCGGCGGTGGCCAACGAGGTGATGTTGACCGCCGTCGCCGCGGCCCGTCGGATCGATCGGCTCGTCACCGGCGAGCTGCGGCCATCGGTGCTCGATGCCCGCGCCCACCTGCTGCGCCTGATCCGTCCGGGGTTCGTCACCGCGGCCGGCTGCGACCGGGTGGACGACGTTCATCGCTATCTCCGGGCGCTCGACAGACGGCTCGAACGGCTCCCGGACGAAGCCCACCGCGACCGGCAGCGCACCGTCATAGTTCAGCGGTTGGAGGCCGATCTCGATGCCGTCGGAGCCGCCCGTCGACCGGAGCTGCCGACCCAAGACCTCGCCGAGATCGGTCGCCATATCGAGGAGCTGCGGGTCAGCCTGTTCGCCCAGTCGATCGGCGCGGCGATCTCGACCAGTGAACAAAAGATCCGCCGGGCGATGCAGAGTCTCAGCGACTGAGGGTGCGACGATCGAAATGCTGTGGTTCGAGGACACGCACAAGGGGGGCCGACGCATCAGCACCGACCGGCACGCCGACCACATAACGTGCACCGCGTGACCGGGACCACCCACGACCCCATGACGAGTCATGACGTGTTCATCTCGTACGGCAGGGGCGACGAACGAATCGCCGAGGCGCTGGAGCGCAATCTCCGAATGTTCGCCCGGCGGTGGTTCCGACGCAGCCGGATCACGGTCTTTCGCGACTCGAACTCGCTGCCGGTCAGTTCGGAGTTGGAAGCCACGCTTCGCTCGTCACTCGACCGCAGCCGCTACCTCGTGCTGCTGGCGTCCCCGGCGTCAGCGTCGTCCGCCTGGGTGGGATTCGAACTGGACCACTGGTTGCAGCTCGGCAGGCGAGACCGCATCCTTCCAATCCTGTGCGCGGGTGCCTGGATCGTCGCCGGCGACAACATCGACTCGACGGCCGCGTCGGCCGTCCCACCGGCGCTCCTCGGCGTACTCGACCAGCCCCGGTATCTGGACATGCGCTGGGCGGGTGCGACAACCGACCTCACCATGGGCAATCCGCTGTTCTACGACGCGGTCGGCGATCTGGCCGCCACTGTGCTCGGACGACCGAAGCACGAGGTCATCGGCGAGGAGGTGGCGGTTCGTCGACGCCGGCGCCGGATCGTCGCCGTGAGCGCCCTGACCCTGGTCACCGCGCTCGGAGCCTCGGTCGTCGCGGCGACGAACGCAAGCCGTAGCCAGCAGCGAGCCGAGCGCTCCGATCGCGTCGCCCGCTCGCGAGCACTGGCCCGACAGGCTCGCGGGCGCGACGCCAAGACCTCGGATGTAGCGATGCTGATAGCCGCCGAAGCGATCGCTCTGGAACCCACCTCGGAGGCGATCGCGGCCGGCATCCAACTACTCGCCGGGCGGGGATCGGTCAGCGCCAATCTGGTAGGCGACCTCGGCAACGACTGGCGGTTCACCGACGACGGTGCCGCCTTCGGCATCGTCGACGGCGAAGTGGTCGTCGTCGCCGACCATGGGACGACGTCTACACCGACCTCCGTCACGACGACCGGTGCATACGTCGGCAACGACCTCCTCGATGTCACTCCTGACGGATCGAGCGTGCTGTTGCGCTCCGGCGGATCAGCGGGTCCGATCGGGGTGACGAGCGCAAGGACGGGGAAGCCGGAATCCGCGCCGATCGCATCGACGGCGTACGTCGATGCCGCCACGATCACGCCCGATCGAGCCCACGTGCTCCTGGCTCTCGAGACCGGCGTGATCGAACGGGTCGCCTCGGCCACCGGAGCCGTGGAGGACCGTGTCTCGATCGACGGTTTTCAGGACTCGCAAAGCTCGGTCGAGTTCGCCGCCGATGGTCGATCGTTCGCCGTCCGTGTCGACAACGCGGCGGCGTACTACCGATTGGCCGACGACGGCGAGATCGTCGATCGAACGGTGTTCGGCGAGGCGGTCGGAGTCGACGGCGTGTACGAACTGGCGATCAGCCCCGACGGAGCCCTCATTGCGGCAGCAACGTCCGACGCCGCGCAGTCGTGGGTTCATGTCATCGATACCAGTACCGACCAGGTCGTCGACGTGGAGTCGCTGGTCGGTTCGGTCTCGGGAATCGCGCTGACCGCCCATCACGACGACGACTTCGGAGTCGTGACGAGCGTCAGCGACGAAGCGGGGGTGACGAGCACCTTCGCCTGGACTCGCGCGCAACGACCGAATTGGCTGCTCACGCAGCATCAATTCGGATCGCCGAGTATCAGCCCCGATGGGTCCACCGTCATCGTCGGATCGGTGGTCCTCGACCTCGGTCGCAGGGGATTCGTCAACCCGATGGTGCTCGACCAGCACGAGGTCGTCGCCGACAGCGTTGTCGACGGTACCCAGGTCGTTTCCGTGGCCACGAGCGGGGTGTGGATCGGGAGGATCGGCGAACCGGCACGGCTCGCCGTGCCCCTCGTGGTTGGCCGGACCGTCGATGAGGTGCTGATTCGAACCAGCGAGGGGGTGATGGCCGTCGACCCATCGCCGACCGGATTTCGCCTGGTCGATCCAGCGACCGGCACGGCAACCGAGCGCCCGAGTGCGATACGCCCGGGCGTGTTTCTGCGGACCGACGACGGCCGGCGGGTGCTGATCGGCCACGATCAACTCGACCTTATCGTCGTCGATCCGTTGACGGGAACCGAGCTGACCCGAATCGCCGCCGATCCCGCTGATCCGCTGGCGGTGTCGTGCTGTGGCGCGCTCGACGCGGCAGGGCGGCGATTCGCCTCGTGGACGACGTCGGGACCCGAGGTCACCGTGACGGACCTCAGCGGATCGACGGACCCCGTGACGATCGTTCTGGCCGCGAACGTATTCGTCCAGTCGGCCGCTTTCCTGCCCACCGACCGGCTGCTCGTCGCAACCCTCGACGAACTCCTCGTGTTCGGTGTCGACGGCGCACGCGCCTCGCCGTTCGTGCTGCCGCTCCCGGATGGGTTCGCTCCCAGCATGGTGGCGATATCCGACGATGACCATGTCGTCGTCGTCAGCGGCGACATACCCGCGGGCACCACCACGCTCATGGTCATTGAGGCCGAGACTGGTGCGGTGGTCGTCGAACCGTTGATCGTCGACGGACTTCCGAAGTCCGTCGTTCGGGCCGCCGACGGCTCACAGGTGGTGCTCACCACGTCCCGGGGGACCTTCGGTCTGCCCGCGCTGTGGAACGACCCGACCCGGCTCATCCACGCCCTGTGCGCCAGCGTGCCGCGGGTGATGACGCCCCAGGAGGTGCAAGCAACCCTCGGACGGGACGCGCATGCGCACGGATGCAGGGCTGCCGAACCGACGGCCGGGTCGTAGACCCGCTCAGGTCGGCGGTGGGCTCCACAGCGCGCGGGGCGGGGTCATCGGGGCGTAGGCGTGGACGAACAACCCCCGCCACGGGGTGCTCCGGTTGGTCGCAGTGATCCCGTTGGCGCCTTTGCGCCACGACAGCGTCACGGCGCGGCCGGGGGTGTTGTTGTCGTAGGCGGCGATTTCGATACCTCCCTTGACCACGTCGTAGCCGAAGCCGACGATCTGGTGGTTGGACTTGCCCACCTCGCTCATATGGCGGGCTCCGACCATGCCCAGGGCAACGGGCTGGCCGGCATCGATCATCGCCCGCAGCCGGGGAATCTCGTCGGCCGTCCAGGCCGTGACGCCCTTGAAGATGAACGTGCGCTCGTCGGGCAGCAGGGTCCACGCCAGGAACCGCACCGCGCTGGCCTCGATGAAGCTGTCCATCAGACGCTTGAACAGATACGCGGCAAGCGGCGTGCCGTCGGGTGGGACGCCACGGGGGAAACCTGACCAATCGTCCGTCGGTGCCTGCTTGCCGGCGTGGAAGATGTCGAGCGAGGCGAATGCCATGCCGCCGCACCGACCGCTGGTTCGGATCGTCGCCCCGTTCGGCAGCCGGGCGACGGTGTTCAAGAACCGATTGGCGAATCGGAACCCATGGATCGTCGGATCGAACGCGGTCATCGGCACGGCGGCACCCTCTCTGTGAGCTTCGACGACGTTACGTCACTTTCATGACCGATTCCGTCCGAGGGATCGCCGCGCAGTCGGGCCTTGACAACTCGAACGATCTGACTAACTATTACACTATGTTCATAGATATTTGCGATCCCTGGTGATCGAGTTCCGCATCGACTCGGCGTCGGGGGTGGCGCCCTACATGCAGCTGGTCCAGCAGGTCCGCCAGGCACTGCGGCTCGGACTGCTACGCACCGGCGACCGATTGCCGACGGTCAAGGAGGTCGTCGCCCAGGTGGCAATCAACCCGAACACCGTGCTCAAGGCCTACCGCGAGCTGGAGCACGAGGGACTCGCCACGGGCCGCCCAGGACTGGGCACGTTCGTCACCCGGTCGCTGGCGGGCTCGTCGCTGGCGGCCCACGACGCACTGCGGGTGGAACTTGTCCGGTGGATCGAGCGGGCGCGGCGCGCCGGGCTCGACGAGGAGAGCATCGCGGCGCTCTTCGCCGACGCCCACCGCACATCACCGAGACAGGTCGTCGCATGAACGCCATCGTCGCCAAGTCGCTCGGGAAGCGGTATCGCCGGCGATGGGCGCTGCGCGATTGCACGCTGTCGATTCCTTCGGGCAGCGTCGTCGGACTCGTCGGCACGAACGGCGCCGGCAAGACGACATTGCTGCACCTCGTCGCCGGTCTTCTCGCCCCGTCCGAGGGAACCATCACGACCACCGACGGGGCTCCGGGTGCGTCGGCCCTGGGAATGGCCCGCATCGGATTCCTGGCCCAGAACGCCCCGACCTATCGTTCGCTGACCATCGACGAACATCTCCGCCTCGGAGAACGACTGAACCTCAGGTTCGATCGGGACTTCGCCGATGAGCGGATTCGGCGTCTCGGGCTCGATCCCGACCAACGGGCGGGCGCCCTGTCGGGCGGCCAACGATCGCAGTTGGCCCTCACGCTGGCGATGGGCAAGCGCCCCGACGTCCTGTTGCTCGATGAGCCGGTGGCCAATCTCGACCCACTGGCCCGGCGGGAGTTCCTGCAAGATCTCATGGGCCTCGTCGCCGATCACGCCCCGACGGTGGTGCTGTCGTCGCACCTGCTCGCCGACGTCGAGCGGGTGTGCGACTACCTGATTGTTCTCGTCGCGGGGCAGGTCCGGGTGGCGGGCGGCGTCGACACCCTGCTCGCCGAGCATCGCAGCCTCGTGGGTCCGAGACGCGATGACCACCACTTCCCCGGCAATCAGGAGGTGATTCGGATCAGCCACACCGAACGACAGACCACCGCCCTCGTCCGCACCCGCGAGTCCATTCTGGACCCGCGATGGGTCGTCAGCGAGATGAGCCTGGAAGAACTCGCCCTGGCCTACATGGCGCCATCACCTGATACGCGGACCCATGTCATGCGGGCGGTCCCCGCATGATCTGGCTCGCCTTCCGCCAGTTCCGCATGCAGGCGGCGATCGCCGCGTGCGCAACGGTCGCCGTCGTGGTCCTCCTGGTCGCGACCCGCCACGGCATCGTCCGGGACCCGGCGAATCTGTCGGTCTTCCAGCAGACGATCCGCCTCGTCGGCACCGGCCTGATCGGGGCCCCCGCTCTCATCGGAGCGTTTTGGGGGGCGCCGCTCGTCGCCCGGGAATTCGAGGCCGGAACCCATCTGCTCGCCTGGACCCAAAGCGTCACACGAACGAGATGGCTGGCGACGAAGCTCGCCGTGATCGCCATCGCCTCGATCGCCGCGACGGCGATCATCAGTCTCACGTTGACCTGGTGGTCGGCGCCGATCGACCGGCTCGGCAACCGCATCGGAACGGCAAACTTCGGTCAGCGGGGCATCGCACCCGTGGGATACGCCCTGTTCGGCCTGGCCCTCGGCACGTTGGTCGGCGCGATCCTCCGACGGACGCTGCCGGCCATGGCGACCGCGCTGACGACGTTCTTCGTCGTGCGCTTCGTCGTGCAACTCGCCGTCCGCCCGCATCTGCTCAGCCCGGTGTCGAGTGCCGTTCCGACCCGGTTGTTCAATCCAACGACCGAGGCGTCGGCCGCCACCGGGGCATGGATCCTGTCGAGTCGAACGGTCGACGCCGGCGGACGAACGGTCGACTCGATCGACAACCTGTTGGCCGGTGCGTGCTCACTGACCCGGGCGAGCACCGAGGCCGAGTTCGGCGCATGCGCGAGCCGACTCGGCTTCCGCGACGTCGTGACGATGCAACCCGCCAATCGATTCTGGACCCTGCAGATGTACGAGACCGCCATCTTCGTCGGCATCGCGGCTGCGCTCGTCGCTGCCACGATCTGGTACATCGGCCGGCGCAATGCCTAGCCGGCCCATCGTCCAGTGACGGGAATTCAGACGCGGTGGCGACATCGGGTGTAGGACTACGCACACGCCGAACGATGGAGGGGTGATGAGCGAGCCGGCCAGCGTCACGTCCGACGACGTCAACGCGCTGCTAGCGCTGTACGACACCGCCCTCCCCGACGTGTACGGCTATCTCGTACGGCGGTGCGGATCGGCATCGACGGCCGAGGACCTGACGTCGGAGACCTTCGTCGCTGCGGTCGACGCCGTGCACCGCAACCGGGTGTCGTCGCTGACCACGGCCTGGTTGATCACGGTGGCCCGTAACAAACTCGTCGATCACTGGCGCCGGGCCGAGCGCGATCGACGATTGGTCGAGGTCATCGAAGGGTCGGCCACGGACCCGGCCGACGACTGGGACCAACCGCTCGACGCCCTGGTCGCCCACGACATCCTGGCCACGCTCGCGCCGCAGCATCGCGGCGCACTGACACTGCGCTACATCGACGGCCTGCCCGTTGCCGACGTCGCCCGCCACCTGGGCCGGACGCTGGGCGCCACCGAGGTCATGCGCGTGGTGAT
>JANMJD010000122.1:0-2635 GCA_031371195.1 Actinomycetes bacterium
GTATAGGTGGGCGTCATGCTCGAACGTGACGCCCATACCGCCGTGGATCTGAATCGTCGCCCCGGCCGCCCGTTGCGCGGCTCGGGCGGCGACGACATGAGCGCTGAGCGCCTGCAGCTCGGCGTCGGACCGGGCCTCGTCGACGGCGCAGGCGGCGAAGACCGACTGGGCGTAGGCCAGTCGGGCGCTGATCGCCATGTCGGCGCATGGATGCTTGATCGCCTGGTGGACGCCGATCGGCCTGTCGAACTGCACCCGGGTGGTGGCGTGCTCGACCGCCAGCGCCAGCAGCGACTCGACGATTCCGGTGAGCATCGCCGCGGCGAGCACTTGACCTCGCCGCTGCACCGCATCGACGGAGGTCTCGACGGTGGCGAGGGGCACGACCGACCGAGCCGTCGCTTGCGCGAGCCGCGTGCCGACGTCGAAACCCTCGGCCGGCGAGAGGTCGTCGAGCGCGGCCATGTCGACGACGGCGGCTTGCGTCGGCGAGGCGACGAGGACGAGGTCGGCGTCGATCGGGTCGAGCACGTGCATCGGCCCGCCGATGCGTCCGCCGACGAAACATGGATCCGACAACGGAACGGCGAGGGCGACGCGGCGGCCGGCGGCGATCGAGTCGGCGAGCGACGGCACGCCCCCGAAAGCGGCGACCCGAGCGCCCAGCACGGTGGACAGGAACGGGCCCGTGGCCAGCGATCGGGCGATCTCGCGGAACAGCAACGCCTCGTCGGCGAGCCCACAACCGATTCCGCCGTGGGATTCGGGCAGACCAAGGGCGAACCAGCCGAGTTCGGCGGCGGCACCCCACGCATCGTCATCGACGTTCGACCGGGTGTCGAACAGCTCCCTCGTCCGGGTGATCGGCAGCCGGTCGCGCAGGAACGCCGCGGAGGAGTCGATGATCTCCAGTTGCTCGGGGGTCGGGCGAAGGTCCATCAGCGCGGAAGCCCCAATACACGCTCGGCGATGATGTTCCGCTGGATCTCCGACGTGCCGCCACCGATGCCGTAGGTGAACGAGGTGAGATAGCGGTCGATCCACTCGGCGGCCGGGTCGCCATCGACGAGCGCCAGCGAATGCGGTCCGAGGACATCCATGGCGAGCTGGGCGACCTCTTTGCCGAGATCGGAGTAGAACAGCTTGAGCATCGAACCTTCCGGCCCGGGCTCGGCGGACACCGCGTTCTTCGAGATCGTCAGATAGGTGAGTGCCCGCAACGCGGCGACGTCGGCGCGGACCCGGGCCAATCGTTGGGCGATGGCGTCGTCATCGATCACCGGCCTCCCGTTGAGGGATCGATGGCTGCCTGCCAGCTCGATCAACGATTCGACGGCGGCGGCCAGCTGCACAGCGTGCAAGGTGAACGCCGTCCCCCGCTCGAATGACAGCGTCGACATCGCCACGCTCCAGCCGTTGTCGATGCCGCCCACGACGTTGGCCAGCGGGATGCGCACCTCGTCGTAGAACACCTCGGCGAAGTCGCGGTCGCCGTCGATCATCTTGATCGGGCGGACTTCGATACCGGGCGAATGCATCTCGCAGATCACCCACGAGATGCCCTTGTGCTTCGGGACGTCGGGGTTGGTGCGTACGAGTAGTTCCTGCCAGTCGGCCACGGCGGCGAAGCTCGTCCAGATCTTCTGGCCGGTGACGACGAGCTGATCGCCGTCGACCTCGGCCCGGGTCCTCAGGCTTGCGAGATCGGACCCGGCCTCGGGCTCGGAGAATCCTTGGCACCACACCGAATCGCCTCGCAGGATGCGGGGGAGGTGGTACGACTTCTGCTCCTCACCGGCTCGGGCGATCAGAGTCGGTCCGGCGTGGGCAAGACCGACGAAGCGGGTGTCCATCGCCGGTAGGCCTACGCGGGCGTACTCCTCGTACCAGACCAGTTGCTGGACCAACGGGAGGTCGCGGCCGCCGTACTCGGCCGGCCAGGCGATGCCGGCCCACCCGGCGTCGTACTGACACTTCTGCCAGGCCAGGTCGAACTCGCGGGTCTCAGGGCCCAGCCGGCGGGGTCGCCCGGTGGGCACGTTGTCGGCCAGCCACGTACGCACCTCGTCGCGGAAGTCGTCGTCCTCCTTCGAGAACGCCAGATCCACTACTCGAATCCCTGCAGGTCGAACAGGTGGATGGCGTTGCCGCGCACGACTTGATGGATCTCGGCCGCCGTCAAACCGTCGAGCATCTTGGCCACCACTGCGCGGGTGTCGGGCCAGGTGGAATCGGAGTGCGGATAGTCGGTTTCGAAGGTGATCCTGTCGATACCGATCTTGTCGCGCATGTCGATGCCGGTCTGATCCTTGAAGAAGCAGCCCCAGACGTTGCGATGGAAGTACGTGCTCGGTGGCTCGGGAATCGCCTTGGTGCCGGCCCAGCCCTGGTTGTCCTCCCACACGTCGTCGATCCGTTCGAGCACGTACGGGATCCAGCCGATCTGGCTCTCGGCGTAGGCCAGACGGATGTTCGGGAACCGAACCAGCACTCCCGACCACAGGAAATCGACGAGGGAGAACATCGCATTGCCGAACCCCAGTGTGGCGGTGACCGCTGGTGGCGCGTCGGGTGAGGTGGCCGGCATCCGTGACGACGAGCCGATGTGCATGCAGATGACCGTCTGCGTGTCCTG
>JANMJD010000124.1:0-9185 GCA_031371195.1 Actinomycetes bacterium
CGCCCGGGCCCGCCCCGCCCCCCGCCCTCCGGTCGTCGGCGAACGAGGGCTGGGCGTGGTGTCGGGGGGCCCGGATCCCCCCCACCCCCCCGAGCAATCTTCGAGGCGTGGAGGCGGCAAGCCGAGGGCGGGTGAGCCCGATACCCTGACGGGTCCGTCATGTCTCCCGTTTCCGCCATCGTCGCGCCCGACGAAACATCCACGACGCCTCTGCTCGCGCCACTCGACGCGCTCCCTGAGCTGCTGCATCGCGACGAATCGCTGGGCCAGATGCTCGGCCGGGCCAGTGCGACGCTGGCCGTCCCCGAGACGGCCCGACCGATCGCCATTGCTGCCCTCGCCGGGCTGAGCAAGCGCCATCCGCTGGTCATCTCGTGCCCGACCGGCACGATGGCCGGCCAGCTGTACGACGACCTGATCCAGTACCTCCCGCCCACCGACGTCGAGTTGTTCCCGGCCTGGGAGACGCTCCCGTTCGAGCGGGTCTCCCCCAGTGTCGAGACGATGGGTCGCCGCCTGCGGGTCCTCCACCGACTCACCCAGCCCGAGCCGCCGACGATCATCGTGTCGAGCATCCGGGCACTGCTCCAGCGGCTCGGCACGCACGGCGAGGCGGCTGCGCCGATCACCATCCGACCGGGCGACACCATCGACCCCGACGAACTCCTGGCCCGCCTGGTGACCATGGGCTACCGCCGGGAGGAGTTGGCTGAGCACCGCGGCGAAGTCGCCCGCCGCGGGGCGATCATCGACGTGTTTCCGTCCACGGCCGATTCCCCGATCCGTATCGATCTGTGGGGCGACGAGGTCGACCGGCTCACCGAGTTCTCGGTCAGCGATCAGCGGTCGACCGACGACATCGCCGTGGCCGAGATCTTCGCCGCTCGCGAGCTGATCCCCACCGACGAGACCCGAGCACGTGCGGCTGAACTGATCTCCGAGGAGCCGTGGGGTCGCGAGCAGTGGGAACGTCTGAGCGAGGGCCATCTCTTCGAGGGGATGGAGTCGTGGCTCCCGTGGCTCACCGAACAGGAAACGCTGATCACCGACCTGCTGGGCGAAAATGCCCAGGTCATCCTCATCGAACCGCGTCGTACCCGTGACCGCGCCGCCGACCTGCTCGCCGAGGAGGACGATCTCGCCAACGCCCTGGCCACCACCTGGGGCCGCCAGCGCGACGAGACCTTTCCCCGCCTGCATGCCGAGCCGGAACGGCTGCTGAGCGCGAGCCAGGGCACCAGTTGGTCGATCGTCCCGACCCCCGAGGGGCCCGACGCCCCGCACGTCGAAGCCTCCGGATGGGGGCCTGTCGCCGGCGATTCCATGGGCTTGACCAACCGGCTCAAGGAGCTGATCACCACCGGCTACCGGGTGGTCGTCACGGCCGACACCGAGGGATCGGCCGAGCGGATCGCCAACGCGCTGCGCGACAACGGGCTCGATCTCCCGGTGAGGGCGACGCTGACCGACAAGAGCCTGCACCGCCAGGGCGCCCAGATCATCGTCGCGCCGCTGCACCGCGGCTGCACGCTGCCGAACAGCAAACTGGCGATCGTCGCCGAGTCGGATCTGACCGGACGTCGCCGGGCCCACCGCCAGGCCCGGCCGCGCAAGCGCGAGTCGGCCGGGTTCTTCGAAGACCTCAAGCCGGGCGACTACATCGTTCACTACCAGCACGGCGTCGGCCGCTATTCCGGCATGGTCAAGCGGATGATCGGCGGGATCGAACGCGACTACCTGTTGCTCGAGTACAAGGGCGGCGACAAGCTCTACGTCCCGTCCGACCAGATCGACGCAGTGCGCCAGTACGTCGGCGGCGAGGCTCCGACACTCCACCGGATGGGCGGCTCGGACTTCGCCAAGGCCAAGGCCCGGGTCCGCAGCGCGGTCCGCGAAATCGCCCAGGAGCTGGTCGTCCTGTATCAACGGCGGGTCACGGCGGCCGGTCACATGTTCCCCGAGGACACTCCGTGGCAACACGAGATGGAGGATGCCTTTCCGTTCGTCGAGACGCCCGATCAGCGCAAGGCGATCGACGATGTGAAGGGCGACATGGAGTCCTCCGCACCGATGGACCGCCTGGTCTGCGGCGACGTCGGCTTCGGCAAGACCGAGGTGGCCATCCGGGCGGCGTTCAAGGCGATTCAGGATGGCAAGCAGGTCGCTGTCCTCGTGCCGACCACACTGCTGGCCACCCAACACGGCAATACCTTCGCCGATCGCTTCTCGGGCTACCCCATCCGCACCGAAGTGCTGTCGCGCTTCCTCACGACGGCGCAGGCCAAGAAGGTGATCGCCGGGTTGTCCACCGGCGAGGTCGACTGCGTCATCGGCACCCATCGGCTGTTGGCCAACGAAGTGAAGTTCAAGGACCTCGGCCTGCTCGTGATCGACGAGGAGCAGCGGTTCGGGGTGCAGCACAAGGAAGCAATGAAGAAGCTGCGCACCAATGTCGACGTACTGGCCATGTCGGCGACCCCGATCCCGCGCACCCTGGAGATGTCGCTGGTCGGCATCCGCGACCTCTCGCTGCTGCAGACTCCCCCGGCCGACCGCCAGCCGATCCTCACCTATGTCGGCGAGTACGACGAGCGGGTCGCCGTCGAGTCGATCCGGCGCGAACTCCTGCGCGAGGGCCAGGTGTTCTGGGTCCACAACCGGGTGCAAACGATCGAGGAATGTGCCTCGCGCCTGCGAGAACTCGTGCCCGAGGCGCGGATCTGCGTCGCTCACGGCCAGATGGACGAACATAAGCTCGAACAGATCGTCCAGGACTTCTGGGAGGGCGACTACGACGTGCTGGTCTGCACCACGATCATCGAGTCGGGCATCGACATGCCCACGGTCAACACCCTCGTCGTCGAGCGGGCCGACCTGTTGGGCCTGGGGCAGATGCACCAGCTTCGCGGCCGTGTCGGCCGCTCGGGCAGCCGGGCCTACGCCTATCTGTTCCACCCGCGTGACAAGATCCTCACCGAGGAGGCCTACGAACGCCTCAAGACGATCGGCGAGGCAACCGAGCTGGGCTCGGGCTTCAAGATCGCCATGCGCGACCTCGAGATCCGCGGCGCCGGCAATATCCTCGGCGAATCGCAGTCGGGCCACATCGCCGCAGTCGGGTACGACCTGTACTGCCAGATGGTCACCGAGGCCGTTTCGGAGATGAAGGGTGAGGAGGCCAAGGCCCCGGCCGAGATCAAACTCGATGTGCCGACCGATGCGTTCCTGCCTGTCGACTATGTCACCAAAGAGGAGCTGAGGCTCGAGGCATACCGCCGACTGGCCGGCGTCACCACCCACGACGAGGTAGCGGACATCCGCTCCGAGTGGGAGGACCGTTACGGCCCCATTCCGGCGCCGGCCCTCGCTCTGCTGATGGTCGGCTCGCTGCGGGCCGAGTGCTACCGGTTGGGGCTGCGGGAGATCTCGATGATGGGCCAACAGGCGCGTCTCGCTCCGATCACCCTCAAGACCAGCGAATACATCCGCCTCGGTCGGGTCGCCAAGGGGGCGATCTACAAAGAGGAGATCGGTCAACTCGTCGTGCCGTTACGCAAAGGCATCGATCCGGCCGAGCAACTGGTCACCCTGCTCGGGGAATTGATCCCGCAGATCTGAGGGAGCCGAATCCTGGCCTCGCACCGCCCGACCGGTAACCTGGACAATCGTGCATCGCCGTTCCCCCCTGGTCACCGTCGTCATCCTCGGCGCCCTCGTCGCGCTCTCGTCGTGCTCCTCGGTCGACCGGCCGGCCGCAACCGTCGACGGCCACAAGATCACGATGGAGCAGTTCGAGTCAGTGGCCAAGGGCGGCCAGGCCGCCCGGAGCGCCGCAGCTGCGGCCGAGCCCGAGGGCACGATCGCCAATCTCTCGTTCGCGGTGGGCGACGACGCCCGCAACACACTCACCGGGCAGATCTACACCGAGCTGTACTCGAAGGCCGCCGCCGACGTCGGCCACCCGATCACCGACACCGATCGGGCCACCGTCGCCGCTCAACTCACCGATCCGTCGCTCACCCCGGCCTTCAAGGATCTGCTGGTCAACTTCAACGCGGCCAAGGACGTGCTGCTCGAATCGGCGACTCCCGACCCCGAAGCCGCCTACAACGCCGGGATTGCGGCCAGCGGGGTCGCCTGTGTCAGTCACATTCTCGTCGACACCCCCGAGGCCGCCGCCGACATCGTCAGCCAACTTGCCGACGGTGGCGACTTTGCCAAGTTGGCCGCCAGCGACTCGACCGACACCGGCTCGGGCTCGGCCGGCGGATCGTTGGGCCCCTGTTCGACAGCGGCGGACTTCCAGGGCCAGTATGTCCCGGAGTTCGTCGACGGGGCGCTCGCGGCCAAGCCGGGCGTGCCGACCGAACCGATCAAGTCCCAGTTCGGATATCACATCATCCTCCTACGGCCCTGGGCAGAAGCAAAGGATGAGGCGACGAGCCTCGTCCAGCAGCACGGGCTCGACGAGTTCACCGTCGGACTGTTCGACACGGCCGCCATCTCGATCGACCCGTCGATCGGCAAGTGGTCTCCGGGCCGGCGCGCCGTCGTGCCGCTCGATCTCGCCGAGCCCGACGCGGCCGCTGTCACCGGGTGAGCGCACCGCGCATCGTCGTCGCCGGCATCGGTCCCGCCGGGCCGGCATTCGTGACCACTGCGGTGTCCGAGGCGATCGCCCGGATGCCGCACCGCTTCCTGCGCACCGCGCGGCATCCCTCGGCATCGGTCGTCGGAGATGCCGTCAGTTTCGACGACCTCTACGAGACTGCCGACACGTTCGATGAGGTGTACGCCTCCATCGTCGAACGCCTGGTGGCCGCCTCGCACCAATTCGGCGAGATTCTCTATGCTGTCCCCGGCTCGCCGTGGATCCTCGAGCGGACCGTGCGCCACCTTCTCGACGATCGGCGTGTCGAACTCGACATCCTCCCGGCCGTCTCCTTTCTCGACCTGGCCTATGCCGCGTTGCGACTCGACCCGGTGGAAGCCGGAGTCCGGTTGATCGACGGGCATCGGTTCGCCGAAGCCGCAGCGGGCCAGACCGGTCCGCTGCTCGTCGCCCACTGCCACGCCAACTGGGTGCTCTCCGACATCAAACTCGCCCTCGACGATGCCCGCGGCGATGAGGAGGTCGTCATCCTCCAACGACTCGGGTCGATCGATCAGGAGGTGGTCACGACCACCTGGTCCCGGCTCGACCAGACGGTCCAAGCCGATCACCTGACGACGATCTACATTCCTCGCCTCGCCGCACCCGTCGGGCATGAGCTGGTCAGATTCCACACGATCGTGCGCCGACTGCGCGAAGAATGCCCCTGGGATCGTCAGCAGACCCATCAATCGCTGGCCAGGTATGCGATCGAGGAGACCTACGAACTGGTCGAGGCAATCGGTCAACTCGGCGCCGACGGCGAGGGCGACGAGGAGCTGGAGGGCGAACTGGGCGATGTCCTGCTGCAGGTGGTGCTCAATGCGGCGATCGCCGAGCAGGAGGGCCGATTCAACCTCGCCGATATCGCCCGCTCGATCAGCGAGAAGATGATCCGCCGCCATCCCCATGTGTTCGGCGAGGTCACCGTCGGCGGCGCCGGCGATGTGGTGGCCAATTGGGAAGCGATCAAGGCGACGGAAAAGGGCATCGCCCCCGATGCTCCGATCGGCATCTTCGATGGCCTTGCCGGGTCATTGCCGGCACTCGCCCATGCCGCAGCGATGGCCAAGAAGGCCGCCAAGGTCGGCTTCGATTGGAGCGATCCCCGCGGCACGCTCGGCAAGGTTGCCGAGGAATTGGCCGAGGTCGACGAGGCATGGGACGACCCGGCCCATGTGCACGAGGAAATCGGCGACCTGCTGTTCGCCGTGGCCAACGCCGCCCGCCACCGCGGGGTCGACCCGGAAGTCGCCCTTCGCCAGGCGGCGGCGAAGTTTCAGCGGCGCTGCGAGGCGATGTACGCGCTTGGCGCGGCTCGCGGGATCAACACCAAATCGTGCGGCGAGGCGGTGCTCGACGAACTGTGGGAGACCGTCAAGCGCCTCGAACGACAGACCTGACTCGTCGGACCGGCCGCTCTACTCGCCGACGCCGTTGAGCCGGCAGACCTGCGCGTACCAGTAGTAGCTGGCCTTCGGCGTTCGCTCCTGGGTCTCGAAGTCGACATGGACGAGACCGAAGCGTTGCGAATACCCGAAGGCCCACTCGAAGTTGTCCATCAGCGACCAGGCGAAGTAGCCGCGCACATCGACACCCGCCGCGATGGCCCGCTGCAGCGCCCGCAAGTGAGCGTCGAGGTAGGCGATCCGGGGCCGATCGACACATCGACCATGTTCGGCGACGTCATGGTACGCAGCCCCGTTCTCGGTGATGTGGATCGGCGGTAGGCCGGGATACCGGTCGCGCATGGCGACCAGCAGGTTGGTCAACCCGGAGGGAGTGATCGGCCAACCGATGTCGGTGGCACCAGCCGCCGGCTCGACACCGATCGCGCCACGTGCCGTTGGATGTGCCGATGGCAGCGGTGGATCGTCAGCCCGGACCACCCGCACGATCTCATCGTTGTAGTAGTTGACCCCCAGCCAATCGAGCGGGACGGCGATCTCGGAGTTGTCACCGGGTTCCACGCACGAGGCCCAATCACCCACGTCGTCGAGGACATCCTGCGGGTATCGGCCGTCGAACAGGGCGTCGAGCCACCAGCGGTTACGGGTGCCGTCGATCCGCCGAACATCGTCGGCGGATGCCGGGTCGGTCGGTGCCGCACGTACCGGCGCAGGATTGAGCACGATGCCGAACCGATCGCCCGGCCGGCCCGCCGAGCGCATCGCCGTCGTCGCCCGCCCGTGGGCGAGCAGGAGGTGATGGGCAGCAGCGACGGCCTCGCTCGGCGATGTGCGGCCCGGCGCGTGGACTCCGGCGGCATGGCCGAGAAACGCCACGCACCACGGCTCGTTGATGGTCGCCCAGTTCCGCACCCGATCACCCAACGCGTCGTGCACCGCCAGCGCGTATTCGGTGAACCAGTCGCACATCGGACGAGTCCGCCAGCCACCGGCATCCTCGAGCACCTGAGGATGGTCCCAGTGGTACAGCGTCACGAACGGCTCGATGTCGTCGTCGAGCAGGCCGTCGACGAGTCGTTTGTAGAAGTCCAGTCCGCGCTGTTCGACCCGCCCACGTCCATCGGGCATGACTCTGGGCCACGCGACCGAGAACCGGTACGCCCCGACACCGAGATCGTGCATCAGTCGAATGTCGTCGCGAAATCGGCGATAGTGATCACATGCGCCATGCCCCGACGATCCATCGGCGATGACACCCTCGCGCCGGGCGAACACATCCCAATTCGACGGGCTGCGACCATCGGCGTACACGGCGCCCTCGATCTGATAGCTCGACGTCGCCACACCCCACACGAAGTCATCCGGGAAGGTCACTGCATTCACGTGGCGACCATCGGCAGTGGTGTGACGACCGACGCTTCGGCCTCGACATACCAGGCGATCCCCAGCGGGGCGATCACCAGGTCGGGCCCCTCGATCGTGGCGTGGCCCATCGCCAGCGCGTCGATCGGTCGAGCCAGACCGGCGTGGTCGAAACAGGCGGCCGGAATATTGGCGGGACTCTCGGCGAAGTTGGCGATGCCGAGGAACACCCCGTGCACCGGATGATGATGGGCCCACACCAGCACCGACGGCGCGTCGTAGCGATGCATCCAGGTCCGACCTCCCCCGGCCAGGGTGGGCACTGACCGGCGCACGTCGACCATCCGCTGCAGCGTGGTGAATACCCGGTGCTCGACCATGCCAGGAACGTGGCGGCGATCGGCGAGCTGCCAGTCCATCCACGGCCGATTCATCCAGCGCGAATCGTCCGCCAGCATCGGGTCGCACCGGTAGCTCGTGTCGTTGTCGAGGGCGAGTTCGTCGCCCATGTAGATCAGCGGAATGCCGCCGAACGACATGATTACGCCGTAGCCGAGGAGGAGGCGTCGGATCGCCAGATCGAGTTCCCGGGCGGCATCACGATCGGTCGGGTTGGCCGCCGATGCCCGACGGGCCCGACCAACCCCGCACAGCGCGGCGGCCGATCCGGTCGTACGCTCATCGCCGCTTGTCGGGTTCGACGAGAATGAACCGCCTTCGGCATAGGAGCCGGAGAACTCCCCCGAGAAGAACGAGGCGAGGAATCGCCGATGACTGTCGGCCGACATGCCGACGGACGCGGCGTCGCCATCGCTGACCGCCCATCCGATGTCGTCGTGACAGCGGAGGTAGGTCACCCATGTGGCGTCGGCAGGCGTCGCCGGAAGTGCCCCGAGCGCCTGGGTCGCCAGCCGTGCGTCCTGCGTGGCAATCGACGACCACAGCATCACCATCAGCTGATTGTGATACGCGATCTGGCACTCCTCGCGCCGGCGATGATGAACGCCGAGATACGGGACGAGTTGCTCCGGAGACACGATCGCCTCTGCCTTGAGCAGCACACCCGGTGCCGCGATGGCGACCAACGCCCGGAGCAGTTGCGCGATGAGATGGGCCTCGGGTTGGTTCTGGCAGTCGGTGCCCATCCGCTTCCAGGTGAAGGCGATCGCATCGAGGCGCATCACGTCGACACCGAGATTGGCGAGATCGAGGACGGCCCGGAGCATCTCGCCGAACACCTCGGGATTGGCGTAGTTGAGGTCCCACTGATACGTGTTGAACGTCGTCCACACCCACGCGCCCGCGTCTCCCGAACCCATATCGGGCTCCCAGGTGAAGTTGCCGGGGGCGATCTCGGGAAAGACCTGGGGAAGATGCTGCTCGAACCGATCGGGCATGGTCCGATCGGGGAAGGCGTAGTAGTACTCCCGATATCGCTGCGAGCCGGCCGCCGCGGCCCGGGCCCAGGGGTGCTCCCGGGCCGTGTGATTGAGCACCACATCGATGCACAGACTGATCTCGCGCCGGTGCAGCTCATCGGCCAAATGTTCGAGGTCCTGGCGAGTGCCGAGCGCATCATCGACATCGCCGTAGTCGACCACTGCGTAGCCGCCGTCGTTGGCACCCGGACGGGCCCTGAGCACCTTCATCAGATGGAAGTAGCTGACACGCAGCTCCTCGAGATAGTCGAGGTGCTGCTCGACCCCTTCGATCGTCCCGCCGAAGCGGTCGGCGTAGGCGACATAGCCGATCTGATCGGCCTG
>JANMJD010000235.1:0-1538 GCA_031371195.1 Actinomycetes bacterium
GTGGGGAAATCGTCGGTGACCACCAACCTCGCGGTCACCTTGGCGCGCATGGGCAAGGACGTCTGCGCGATCGATGCGGACGTGTGGGGCTTCTCGATGCCGCGCATGCTCGGCGTGGAGAACGGCCCGGACCTCGACGAGAACAACCAGATGATCCCGCCGTCTGCGCATGGGGTGCGGCTGCTCTCGATGGGGTTCTTCGTCCCGGAGGATCAGGCCGTCATCTGGCGCGGGCCGATGCTGCACAAGGCGTTGGAGCAGTTCCTCACCGACGTCGCCTGGGGTGAGCCGGACTACCTCATCATCGACATGCCGCCCGGCACCGGTGATGTGTCGCTCTCAATGAGTCAGTTCCTTCCTCGCGCCGAAGTGATCATCGTCACCACACCACAGCCGGCCGCGCAGGCGGTTGCGCAACGCGCCGCCGCTATGGCCGAGAAGGTCGAGCTCGATGTGGTGGGCGTCGTGGAGAACATGAGTTGGTTTCGCGGTGACGATGGCGTGTCGTACGAGATCTTCGGTTCCGGTGGCGGTCAGAAGTTGGCGGACCAGATCGGTGTCCCGCTCCTCGGCCGGATCCCGCTCGTGCCGGCGCTCCGCGAGGGCGGCGACGACGGTCACCCGATCGTCATCACCGACCCCGAAGGCGAAGCGGCCGTGCAGTTCAGTCACATCGCCGATCAGATCGAGGCCATCGCACCCCGACGCATCTACCGGTCGGAACTCAAGTTGATGTAGCTCGTGCTGCGTCAGGCCACGTTTGGGTCTAGAAGTCCTGGGCGGCGAGGAGCAGCACGGCGAGCGGCGTGAGTGTGGCCATGAGCTCGTCGAGTTCGCCCGGTTCGAGGTTTTCGTAGGGCTTCGCCGCGAGGTCGTCGGTGCGGGCCTCGACCCGCTGTTTGACCGCGCGACCCTGTTCGCTCAGCCAACCGTCATCGCCGATCAGGCCGCGATCGCGCATTCCGTCGACGACGGCGGCGAGCTGTGCTGCCGGGAGGTGGTGGATGCGTCCGAACTTCTCCGCGGGCATGCCCATGTCGAGCGCGAACAGGACGTGAGCCTCGAGGCCGCCGACACCCTCGATCATCAGGGCGGCGATGTGTCCGTCGCCACGGTGCTCGCGCAGCAAGGAAGCGGCATGGAAGAGGCGGGCCACCACGTCGTCGGGGATCGGGATCGCGCGCAGCGCGGCGTACATCGGCCGGCCCTCGAACGGTGCGCTGGTCGCGGCCTTGGTCAACAGTTCAGCGGCGCGGGCGAAGCCAGGGGAGTCGACGTGATCGCCGAGGATCCGCCGCAACGCCTTCACGCAGCCCGCCTCGCGAGCGGCGATCGCCGCTTCGGGTGTCGTGGTGTCCCACACCTTCGGGATGTGGCGAGCCACCTCGCCGGGAGCGAAGTTGTAGAAGAGCGCGTCCACCACCTCGGCTGTGGTGAGGCCCAGGGGCGCCGCCCGTCCGGCGAAGTAGGTGTCCCAGTAGTTGGTGAACCCCAGAGCGAACATCGCGTCGTTGGGTTCGTCGGCTGCGTAAGGGATG
>JANMJD010000290.1:0-21601 GCA_031371195.1 Actinomycetes bacterium
GGTCAACTTTTTCGACAACGCCGAAGCGTATGCCGGCGGCGAGAGCGAGCGGATCATGGGCGAGGTGTTCCGCAAACTCGGCTGGCCGCGGCACAGCTATGTCGTATCGACGAAGTTCTACTGGGGCCTGCACGACGGCCCCAACAATCGCAACACGCTCAACCGCAAGTACCTCCACGGAGCGATCGAAGGTTCGTTGGAGCGGTTCGGACTCGACTACATCGACATCGTCTACTGCCATCGGGCCGACTCGGGCACGCCGATCGAGGAGACGGTGTGGGCGATGAGCGACATGATCTCCCGAGGTCAGGCCCTGTACTGGGGGACGAGCGAGTGGACCGCCGACGAGATCCGCGCCGCCTACGGGATCGCCGAGCGCCATCACCTGCACAAGCCGATCGTCGAGCAGCCGCAGTACCACATGCTCGAACGCACCAAGGTCGAGCGGGAGTTCGCCCGGCTCTACGACGACCACGGTCTCGGCCTGACCACCTGGAGCCCGCTGGCCAGCGGCGTGCTGACCGGCAAGTACGCCGCTGGTATTCCCGAGGGCAGCCGGGCGGCGCTGAAAGGCTACGAGTGGCTGCGCGACAGCCTGACCGACGAGGCGACCAATGCGATCGTCGCCGATCTGGCCGATGTCGCCAAGAGCCTCGACTGTTCGCTCGCCCAGTTGGCGATTGCCTGGTGCGCCAAGAACCCCCACGTCTCGTCGGTGATCACCGGCGCCAGTCGCCCCGAGCAGGTCGTCGAGAACATGGGGGCGATGGACGTCGTCGGCCGGCTGAGCCCCGACGTGATGGCCCGTATCAAGGGCCTGATCAAGCGCTGATCCGATGGTGTCGAGGGTGGCGGGCCTCCGTAGGCCGGAGCTGACCGATGAGGCGTTCCGCGCCGAGGCGCAGGAGTGGCTGGCCGCACATGTCGTCGGCGAGTTCGCCGAGCTGAAGGGCCGGGGCGGCCCGGGCGACGAGGAGGTCGGGTTCGACACGCGGGTGGCCTGGGAGCGGCTGCTCGGCACCGCCGGGTGGATCGGCCTCGGCTGGCCGGTGGAACACGGCGGGCGCGGCAGCACCGTCGCTCAGCAGATCATCTGGGCCGAGGAATACACCCGGGCCGAGGCCCCGGCCCGGGTCAATCACATGGGCGAGAATCTGCTCGGGCCGACGCTGATCGAGTCCGGCACCCCGGCCCAGCAGGCGCGATTCCTGCCGGGGATCCTCGACGGGACCGAGCGGTGGTGCCAGGGGTACTCCGAACCGGACGCGGGCAGCGACCTGGCCAACGTGCAGACCCGCGCGGTGCTCGACGGCGACGAATGGGTGCTCAACGGCCAGAAGGTGTGGACGTCGCTCGCTCACGTAAGCCATTGGTGTTTCGTCGTCGCCCGTACCGAGCCGGGTTCCGTCCGCCATCGGGGTCTGAGTTTTCTGCTCGTGCCGATGGATCAGCCGGGGGTCGAGACCCGGATCATCACCCAGCTCACCGGCGGCGGGGAGTTCAACGAGACCTTCTTCACCGACGCCCGCACCCCGTCCGCCATGATCGTCGGTGCTCCGGGGGAGGGTTGGCGGGTGGCGATGGGGCTGCTGGGCTTCGAACGCGGCATCTCGACGCTCGCCCAGCAGGTGGGCTTCGAACGTGAACTGCGCCGCACCATCGAACTCGCCCGGGCTCGCCGCGAGGACGCGGTGCTGCGCCAACGCCTGGTCCAGGCGCACACCGGTCTGCAGCTGATGCGTTGGAACGCCCTGCGATCGATGGGCTCGGGCGTGCCCGGGCCCGAGGCGTCGATCTCCAAGCTGTTCTGGGGCACATGGCATCGCGAGCTGGGCAATCTGATGATGGACGTCCTCGGGGCGGACGCCATCGTCGGAGAAGCCCTGCCGTACGAACTGAGCCTGGAACAGAAGCTGTTCCTGTTCACCCGCTCCGACACCATCTACGGCGGCTCGAACGAGATTCAACGCAATGTGCTCGGCGAACGGGTGCTCGGCCTTCCGAAGGAGCCGTAGACCCGTCGGCCCATGACCGGCTGCCTCGGGGCGGGTGGGCTGACGATTCGACTCCCCACGCGGGCCGGGGCTCGCCTACCGTGCGATGGATGCCTCGTGATCTCGGTCCGCAGTACGTTCCCGGCCATGGTCTGCTCGACGGCAAGACAGTGCTGATCACTGCGGCCGCCGGGAGTGGCATCGGCTCGGCGGCGGCGCGACGGTGCCTGGAGGAAGGGGCCCGAGTCGTCATCTCCGACAAGCACGAGCGGCGGTTGGCCGAGACGGCCGCGGAGTTGGGCGTGGTCGGCATCCCCTGCGACGTGACCGATCAAGGCCAGGTCGACGCCCTGTTCGCCGCAGCCATCGTCGAATTGGGGCATCTGGATGTGCTGATCAACAACGCCGGGCTCGGCGGTACGGCCGAAGTGCACGAGATGACCGACGTCCAATGGATGACCGTGCTCGACGTCACCCTCAACGCCACCTTCCGCTGTACCCGCGCCGCGCTCCACCACATGTACGAGCGCGGCAGCGGCGTCATCGTCAACAACGCATCGGTCCTCGGGTGGCGGGCCCAGGCCGGTCAGGCCCACTATGCGGCCGCCAAGGCCGGCGTGATGGCGCTGACCCGCTGTGCCGCCGTCGAGGCGGCCCCCCGGGGCGTTCGGATCAACGCCGTTTCGCCGTCGTTGGCGATGCACGCCAACCTGGCCAAGGTCACCTCGGACGAGTTGCTCGCCGAACTCACCTCCCGCGAGGCATTCGGCCGGGCCGCCGAGCCGTGGGAGATCGCCAACATCATGGTGTTCCTCGCCTCGGACTACTCGTCGTTCATGGCCGGCGAGGTGATCGCTGCGTCCTCGCAACACCCCTGAACCGGAGGGATGCAGATGCCCCGCCGCAGCCGGTCGTGCCTATCCTGCGGCGGCGTCGAGGAACGGCGGACGGTCGCCGCCCCCGCCGGCATCGACGGCTGCGCCGGTGACGTAGCCCGCCAAGGGTGAGGCGAGGTACAGGCAGATATCGCCGATGTCGGCGGGGGCGGCGAGCCGGCCCAGCGGAATGGTGGCGGCGACCCGGGCCACGCTCTCGTCGTCACCGTAGAACTGCCGGGCGGCCTCGGTGAGCACCTGGCCGGCGATCACGGCGTTGGCGCGCACCTTGGGTGCCCACTCGTGGGCGATGGTCTTGGTGAAATTGACCAGCCCGGCCTTGGCGGCGCCGTACGCCGCAGCCTGCGGGGAGTGGCGAAAGGCGCACACGCTGGCGATGTTGACGATCGATCCGCCGTCGGGTTGGCGTTGCATGTACGAATTGGCCTGCTGGGAGCAGTACATCGCCGACAGCAGGTTGAGGGCGACGACCCGCTCGGTGAACCGTGGAGAAGCCGTGGCCGTCTCGGCCGGCGGTCCCCCACCGGCGTTGTTGACCAGCACATCGATCCGTCCGAATGCGGCGACCACGGCATCGACCATGGCAAAGGCGGCCACGCCATCCCGCAGATCTGCGGGGAAGAACGACCAGCCTGTCGGTAGGTCGTCGACGGATGAGCGGGCGCTGACCGCAACCGTCGCCCCGGCGTCGGCGAAACGCTGGGCGATGCCCCGCCCGACTCCCTTGGTGCCACCGGTGACGAGCACGACCCGGCCTGTGTAGTCGATCTCGATCGCCATCGACGGCGACGATAGCGGGAGCGCTGGTCAGCTGTCGGGTGGCGTCGCCTCGCTCGGCTGTCTGGGATGTGGATTCGTTGCACCGGTACCGTCGATGCTCGTGACCACTGCTGATGCACCAAGGCCCGCCGCACAACCTACGGTCGGGCCGTTGGACGGATTGCTCGTCGCCGACTTCTCGCGGGTGCTGGCGGGGCCGTATGCGGCGATGACCCTGGGCGACCTCGGCGCGGAGGTGATCAAGGTGGAACGCCCGGGTGCGGGTGATGACACGAGGGCGTGGAGCCCGCCCGAACTCGTCGGGACGAGCACCTACTATCTGGGATTGAACCGCAACAAGCGCTCGATCGCCCTCGACTTGGCCGACCCCGCCGATCAGGTGGTCGCTCGACGCCTGGCCGAGCGGGCCGACGTGCTCATCGAGAACTTCCGGCCCGGCACCCTCGATCGGTACGGCCTCGGCTACGACGACCTCCGTCGAACCAACCGTGGGCTGATCTACTGTTCGATCACCGGTTTCGGCGACACGCCTGCTGCGGTCGACATGCCCGGCTACGACCTGCTGGTCCAGGCGGCCAGCGGGTTGATGAGCATCACCGGGGAGCCCGACGGGCCGCCGCTGAAGGTCGGTGTGGCCCTGGTCGACCATGTCTGTGCCCTGCAGGCGACGATCGGCGTACTGGCCGCGCTCCACCACCGTACGAGTACCGGCGACGGGCAGCGGGTCTCGGTGTCGCTGCTCGGCGCGGCGCTCGCCGCGTTGTTGAACCAGGCGTCGGGATACATCGGAGCGGGGATCGTCCCGGGTCGGCTGGGTAATCGGCATCCGTCGGTCGCGCCGTATCAGACCTTTGCGACCGCCGATGGGCACCTGGTCATGGCCTGTGGCAACGATCGCCAGTTCGCCTCGGTCTGTCGTGTGCTCGGGATCGACGAGTTGGCGACCGACGTCCGATTCGCCACCAACGCGGCGCGTATCCGCCACATCGATTCGTTGGATGCCGAGTTGACGGCCCGCCTGCTGAACGACAGCCGTGATCACTGGGTCGAGGCGTTCACCGCGGCCGGCGTTCCGGCCGGGCCGATCAACGACATCGCCCAGGCCTTTGCCCTGGCCGTCGGGATCGGCATGGCGGCGGTGGTGAGCACCCCGACGGCGTCCGGCCTTGCCGTGCCGACGGTGGCCAGTCCGATCGGGCTGAGTGCGACCCCCACCAGTGTGCGCCGACCGCCACCCGGTCTGGGTGAACACGACGCAGAACTGCGGGCCTGGCTGGCGTAACGACGGTCTGCCCGGCACGGGGTGGACTGGCACCGCCCGGTCTCGGCGCCCGGCTGACCGGCCGATATCGCGCTGCGGCCTACTCCGACGGTGCGGTCGCCCCGGTGAACTGGGCGTTGTACAGGTCGGCGTAGGCGCCGTCGCGGGCGAGCAGAGCGTCGTGATTGCCCTGCTCGACGATGCGCCCCGCCTCCATGACGATGATCGTGTCGGCATCACGGATCGTCGACAACCGGTGGGCGATGACGAAGCTCGTCCGGTCGGACCGCAGGGCGTTCATCGCCTGTTGGATGAGTACTTCGGTGCGGGTGTCGACCGAGCTGGTCGCCTCGTCGAGGATCAGGATCGCCGGGTCGGCGAGAAAGGCGCGGGCGATGGTGAGCAGCTGCTTCTCGCCGGCGCTGACCGCTCCGGCATCATCGTCGAGGACGGTGTCGTAGCCGGTGGGCAGCGAGTGGACGAAGCGATCGACGTAGGTCGCCTGGGCGGCCGCGCGGATCTCGGCCTCGGATGCCGACGTGTTGCCGTAGGCGATGTTCTCGCGGATCGTGCCGCCGAACAGCCATGTGTCCTGCAACACCATCCCGATGTGCGACCGCAATTCGGCGCGCGACATCGAGGCGATGTCGCGCCCATCGAGGGTGATGCGCCCACCATCGAGTTCGTAGAACCGCATGATCTGGTTGACCAGTGTGGTCTTACCGGCTCCCGTTGCGCCGACGATCGCCACGGTCCGGCCGGGCTCGGCGACCAGTGACAGGTCCTGAATGAGCGGGACATCGGGATCGTACGAGAACGACACCCGCTCGAACTCGACCCGCCCTCTCGGCTCGCCGATCTGCGAACGCGGTGGATCGGGCGTCATTTCGGGTGCGTCGAGGAACTCGAAGACCCGCTCGGCCGAGGCGATGCCCGACTGGAGTACGTTGGCCATCGAGGCGAATTGGGTGAGCGGCTGGGTGAAGTTGCGCGAGTACTGGATGAACGCCTGCACGTCGCCAAGGCTCAGGCTTCCCGACGACACCCGCAGACCGCCGATCACCGCGATGGCCACGAAGTTCAGATTGCCGAGGAACATCATCGCCGGCTGGATCGTGCCCGACAGGAACTGCGCGCCGAATCCGGCCTGGTAGAGCGCCTGATTGGTTGCTCGGAAACGCTCCTCGGCCTGATGCTGGTGGCCGAACGCCTTGACGATCGAGTGCCCCGAGAACGTCTCCTCGATCTGGGCGTTGAGCGCTCCGGTGTGCTTCCACTGGGCGATGAACCGCATCCGTGAACGCTTGGCGATCTGCTTGACGGTGATCAGCGAGAGCGGGATCGTGGTGATGGCGACCAGCGCCAGCAAGGGCGAGATCGTCAGCATCATGATCAGCACGCCGATCACGCTGAATACCGAGGTGAGCATCTGGCTGAGCGTCTGTTGCAGGCTCTGCGACACGTTGTCGATGTCGTTGGTCACTCGGCTGAGCAGGTCGCCGCGGGACTGACGATCGACGTAGCTGAGCGGCAGCCGGTGGAGCTTGTCCTCCACGTCGGAGCGCAGCCGGTACATCGTGCGCTGCACCGCTCCCGCCAGCAGGTACGACTGCAGGTACGAGAGCACCGCCGCCCCGACATAGATGGCGGCGACCATCGCCAGCAGTCGATGCAACCGGCCGAAATCAATACCTGTCGACCCACGCAGGCCCCGGAACACCACGTCGGTGGCTCGACCGAGCACACGCGGGCCGGTCACCGTCAAGGTCACACTCGTGACCGCCAGGACGACGATGGCGATAACGGCCAGGCGGTCTGGCTGCAACCGTCGTACCAGTCGCCGCGCCGAACCGCCGAAGTCCTTGGACCGCTCCGCCGGCATGCCCGCCGCCCCGAACCGGCCGGCCGGCCCGGCGGTGCGCATCTCTGCGGCCATCGGCCGGGCTACCGGCGCCTGTTCGTCGGGCATCGGCTCGACGCGTGCTGGCCCCGTGGGCTTGGAGCCGGCGGGCGGGGTGTCGCTCACTGGTGCACCTCCCCGGCGTTCACCTGGGCAGCGTGCTGGGAGGCGACGATCTCGGCATACGTCGGACACGTGCGCTGCAGCTCTTCGTGGGTGCCGAGACCTACCGGGTTTCCGTCCTCCAACACCAGGATCTGGTCGGCGTTCATGATCGTCGACACCCGCTGGGCGACGATGACCATCGTCGCGTCGCCGGTGTGGGGGGCGAGCGCGGCGCGCAGCCGGGCATCGGTCGCCAGGTCGAGCGCCGAGAACGAGTCGTCGAACAGGTAGATCTCGGGCTTGCGGATCAGCGCCCGGGCGATGGCCAGGCGCTGGCGCTGCCCGCCCGACACATTCGAGCCACCCTGGGCGATGGTCGCCTCAAGCCCGCCCGGCATGGCCCCGACGAAGTCGGCGGCCTGGGCCACCTGTAGCGCCTCCCACATCTCGGCCTCGGTGGCGTCGGGCTTGCCGTACCGCAGGTTGCTGGCCACCGTTCCGGTGAACAGGAACGGCTTTTGGGGCACCAGTCCAATGCGGTCCCACAGCATCTGTGGGGCGAGGTCGCGGACGTCGACGCCGTCGATGAGCACCGACCCGCCCGTGGCGTCGGCCAGCCGGGCGATGAGGTTGACCAGGGTCGTCTTGCCCGAGCCGGTGCTGCCGATCACCGCGGTCGTCTGTCCGGCACCCGACGTGAACGACACGCCGCAGAGCACCGGTTGCTCGGCGCCCGGATAGCGGAAATCGACGTTGCGCAGTTCCAGCGAACCGCGAACCGCGACCTGGGTGACCGCGTTCGTCGCGGTGACCACGGACGAGTCGGTGGCGAGCACCTCGTGGATGCGCTCGGCGCATACCGCCGCCCGGGGGATGAGCACGGCCAGGAAGCTGGCCATCATCACCGACATCAGGATCTGGGCGAGATAGCTGAGAAAGGCGACGAGCGCGCCGATCTGCAGCTCGCCGCGGTTGATGCGATCGGCGCCCAGCCAGATGACGGCGACGCTCAACAGGTTCAGGACGACCAGGACGATCGGAAAGAAGAACGCCTGCAATCGTCCGGCTCGTAGGGATGTGTCTGTGAGGAGTTCGTTGCCACCGGCGAAGCGGGCGGTCTCGTCGGGCTCCCGGACGAATGCCCGTACGACGCGGATACCTGTGATCTGCTCGCGCAGCATCCGGTTGATGGTGTCGATGCGTTCCTGCATCACCCGAAACTGCGGCACCATCCGGCTGATGACCAGTCCGATGGCGACGACCAGGATCGGGACGGCCACGACCAGGATCGCCGACAGGCCGACGTCTTCGCGCATCGCCATGATCACCCCGCCGATGATCGTCATCGGCGCGGCGATCAGCATGGTGCAGGTCATCTGCACCATCATCTGCACCTGCTGGACGTCGTTGGTGATCCGGGTGAGCAGCGACGGGGCGCCGAACAAGCCGACCTCGCGGGTGGAGAAGTCGGTCACCCGGTGGAACAGGCTGTCGCGCACGTCGCGCCCGAATCCCATTGCCGCCCGCGACCCGAAATACACCGCGGCGACGGCGAAACAGATCTGCGCCAGGGTGATCACGAGCATCACCAGGCCGGTCGACCAGATATAGCTGCTGTCGCCTCGGGCCACCCCGCGGTCGATGATGTCGGCATTCAGGCTGGGGAGGTAGAGCGACGCCAGCGTCTGGACGAGCTGCAGAATCACGACCGCAGTGAGTGTGCGCCGGTACGGGCGCAGGTGCGAACGCAGCAACCGGAGCAGCATTTAACTGATCAATCCACCGTGTCGGGCAGCGTCAATCCACATTGATGTTCACCCTAACGGTGGCTGGTACGGCTCGGGCGAGGGGAGGTACGTCAACCTTGGCACATGGTGTCGGTACTGTCGTGGCGGTGACGACTCGCTGGCCGATTGAAGAGGTGGAGGCGCTGGCCGGCGACGCCCGGGGACTGTCGGCGGCCCGATTGGCCGCGGTCCCGGCCAAGTGGTCGGCTGCCGGGTGCGATTCCGAAGTGGCCTGGGGGTTGTTCATCGGGGCGGCAGGCGAGCCATATCAAACGGCCGTCGAATTCGCCGAGGTCACCGCCCGGTGCACCTGTCCGAGCCGGAAGTACCCGTGCAAGCACTCCATCGGCCTGCTGTTGCTCTGGGCGGCCGGTCACGTGCCCGAAGGACCCGGTCGGCCGGGCTTCGTCGCCGAGTGGATGGCTCGCCGGGCGGCGAAGACGGGTGCGGCCGCGGCTCGCGAGGCCGACGCCGACCCTCCCGATACACCGCCGCGTCGACCGCGGTCGGGCGGCGCCCCCGAACCAACTATGGCACCGCCCCCGCCTCCCGTATCCGACCCTGCTCGCGACAAGCGGGCGGCCGAGCGGATGGCCCGGATGATGGGTGGTTTGGTGGAGTTCGAACGATGGGCCGGCGACTGCCTGCGCGGTGGCCTCACCTCACCGGCACTCGCCGCGTACCGCACGTGGGACGGGGTCGCCGCCCGGCTCGTCGACGCCCAGGCGCCGTCGATGGCCAACCGGGTGCGACGGGTGGGGTCGCTGGTCGGTGTCGGCGCGGCCTGGCACGAACGGGTGCTCGGCGAGTTGGCGGTGATGCATGTGTTGTCGACCGCCGGTCGTCGTCTGATGCATCTTGACGATGACCTGGCCGATTCGGTTCGCTCGGCACTTGGTTGGACCGTCCGTCAGGCCGACGTCCTCGCCGCCGCACCGGAGTCGGGTGCATGGCAGGTTCTCGGCCGCAGCGACGCGCTCGAAGACCGTATCGTGGTGCGTCGTACCTGGTTGCGGGCACTGTCGCCTCCTGGGCAATGGGCGCTGGTGCTGTCGTTTGCCGCCTATGGCCAGGCGTTGACCGATACCCCGCGGCCCGGCGATCGCCTGTATGCCGACGTGCACCGCTACCCGGGTCGGCTCGAACTGCGCAGCCTGATCGGCGAGGTCGCCGAACACCGCCGGGCGGTCGATGACGTGCCGTCCACCACCTCGTTGGCCGGCGCATGTGACGAAGTCGGTGAGTCGCTGGCGGCAGTGCCGTGGCTGGAGCGGTGGCCGGTGTGCGTGCTCGCCGCCCCCACTCTGGTTGACGGCCGCTGGTGGCTGGTCGACCACACGGGTTCGCTTCCCCTCGCCGGGCCGGCCGCCCCGCTCGCGCTGGTCGCCATCACGGCCGGACGGGCTGCGCCGGTGGCCTGCGAATGGACCGCAGACGGCCTGGTGCCGCTGTCGGTTCATACCGATGGGCGCTTGATCGATATCGGACCGCGAGGCGGGTTCCACGAGCGTCGCTGGGACCGTGCGTCGTGACTTTCCCCTCACCGACCGATCTGATGCCCGATGCGATGCCCGACTCGCTGTCCGACTCGCTGTCCGACTCGCCGACCGATGCGCCGACCGATGTGATGGTCGATCGACCCCAGCGGTCGTTGGCCGATCACTGGCAGGCCGTGGCGACCGTTGCGCTGCTCGGGGTCGATCGCCGGCCCGTTCCCGCGATTCCACCCGGCCCGATCGGCGAACTGGTGGCCGCCCGACATCATGATGACGGCGCGGCGATGGTGATCGACCTGGCCGCTGCATTGACCGTCGCCCGCCGGGCGGGGGTCCGTCCGGGGCCGCGGCGGCCGGCACTGATTCCCCCGTCCGTTGACTCCCGGCCGGTGTGCCCGTCGGGGGCGATCGGCCGCATCGCCCACCTGGTGAGCGAATGGCCCGAGCTGGTCGACGAATGGTTGACCCTGGTCGAGCACGGTGGTTGGCGGTTACCGGGCGACGTCACGATCGCCCTGTTCCTGCAGTTTCGCGGCGATCCTCAACGCCGAGCAGCAATTCGAGCATTGAGCGGCGATCTCACCGAGTGGCTCGCCGACCTGTTTCCCGAGTTGATCGTGCGCGGCCCTCGGAACCGTCCCGATCGGCCCGAGCCGGTACCGATCGGCCGGTCGACCACGCTCGATCCCGCCGTGATCGTCGCCGGCCTCGAGTCGGGCGAGCTCTCCGTGCGGCATCGCACCGTGCTGGTTCACGTCGTCTGCAGCATCGAGCCCCGGCTCCTTGCCCCGTTGGCAGAATCGCTCGGCCGAGCCGGTACCAATCCGAACACCATGGGCCTGACCCTGTCGCTGGCTGATCTGGCCCGTACCCGCCACGAGATGATCACGGAGCTGACCACGTGACAGACATCCTGCGGCCTCGCGCCGAAGACCAGTACGTCGCCGAGTTGACGGCGTTGGCGGCGGCCGACAGCCTGCCTCGGCCCCCAAACTGGCGGCTCTCGCCGCGCGCCGTCGTCGCCTATCTGGTGGGTGGCACGCTGGCCGATGGAACGGTGATCACCCCCAAGTACATCGGCCACGAGCGGCTGATCGAGATCGCCGTGGCCACATTGGCGACTGACCGGGCCCTGCTTCTCCTGGGCGTTCCGGGTACGGCCAAGACCTGGGTGAGCGAGCACCTCGCCGCGGCCGTCTCGGGTGATTCCACGTTGATGATCCAGGGCACCGCGGGCACTCCCGAAGAGGCCGTCCGCTACGGCTGGAACTACGCCCGACTGCTGAGCGAGGGCCCGAGCCCGGCCGCACTGGTCCCCGGGCCGGTGATGCGGGCGATGACGGCGGGCTCATTGGCCCGCGTCGAAGAACTCACCCGGATGCCGGCCGACGTGCAGGATGCGCTCATCACGGTGCTTTCCGAGAAGACGTTGCCGATTCCCGAATTGGGCAGTGAGCAACGTGCGGCCCGCGGTTTCAACGTCATCGCCACCGCCAACGATCGCGACCGGGGCGTCAACGAGATGTCGAGCGCCTTGCGCCGCCGGTTCAACACCGTCGTGCTCCCACTGCCGGCGACCATCGACGAGGAGATCGAAATCGTCACCCGCCGTGTTGCCGAACTGGGGGCGGCGATCGAGATGCCCGCAGCCCGTCATCCGGCCGACGAGATCCGCCGCGTGGTGTTGATCTTTCGAGAACTGCGCTCCGGAGTGACCGCCGACGGGCGCGTGAAGCTGAAGACCCCGTCGGCGACCCTGTCGAGTGCCGAAGCCATCTCGGTCGTGATGAGCGCCACGGCACTGGCGGTTCACTTCGGCGATGGCGGTCTGGCGGCCGCCGATCTCGCCGCCGGGATCACCGGAGCAGTTGTCAAGGACCCGGTTCACGACTCCATCGCCTGGCGGGAGTACCTCGAGACCGTCGTGCGCGACCGGGCCGGATGGGGCGATCTGTACCAGGCCTGCCGCGAGCTGGGTTGAGCGTGGCGATGGCATCGGCTACGGCAACGATCGACGCAGGAGTGGTCCATCTCCTCGGGATCCGTCATCACGGGCCGGGCTCGGCCCGCTCGGTGATTGCCGCGCTCGAGCAGCTGGATCCCGACGTGCTGCTCGTCGAGCTACCCCTCGAAGCGGCCGCGCCCAGCGTGATCTCGCTGATCGCCGACGCGGAGATGGTCCCACCGGTAGCTCTGCTCGGTTACGCCACTGCTCACCCGGAGCAGGCGGTCTTCTACCCGTTCGCCGTGTTCAGCCCCGAGTGGCAGGCAATGCGGTTCGCCCTCGCCCACCTCATCCCCGTTCGGGCGATCGACCTCTCGTTGGCCCACACGATGGCAGGACTCGACAGCCACCCGTGGCGGCCATCACGCGATGGTCCGCCGGTCGACCCGATTGCCGAATTGGCCGCCGCGGCGGGCGACGACGACCCCGAGCGGTGGTGGGAGGACGTCGTCGAGCATCGCAGCTCGGTCGAGGGTTTCGCGGCGATCGCCGAGGCGATGACCGTCGTGCGTTCCTACAGCTCACCGGCGATGGGCGTCGAGGAACTCCGCGAAGCGACGATGCGTCAGGGCATACGGGCGGCCCGGGCCGATGGATTTCGACGCATCGTGGTCGTTTGCGGGGCGTGGCATGTTCCGGCCCTGGCCGACGATCAGGTGACCGAGTCGGCGGCGGCCGATCGAGCACGGCTGAAAGGGCTGGCGACGACCAAGGTGACCATGACCTGGGTGCCCTGGACCCATCGGCGGCTACTGGCCCGTCGACGACCCACGGGCGACGACGATGGCGACGACGCCGGCCCGGGAGGCTATGGGGCCGGGGTCAGTTCACCGGGCTGGTATGCCCACGTTTTCGCCACCGGGGCCGACCATCGCCGCTGGTTCGCCCGGGTGGCACAACTGCTGCGCCAACGCGATCATCTCGTCTCGCCCGAGCATCTTGTTTCGGCAACACGCTTGGCCGAGGGGCTGGCCGCCTTGCGAGGTCGGCCGCGTCCCGGCCTGGCAGAGGTCACCGATGCGGCCGCCGCGGTGCTCAGCGAGGGCCGGGTGGGTCCGCTCGATCTGATCCACGACCGGCTGGTTGTCGGCGACGACCTGGGCTGCGTTCCAGCCGATGCGCCGATGGTGCCACTGGCCCGCGATCTGGCCGCCGAGCAGCGCCGGGTGCGGCTGAAGCCCCAGGCCGAGGCTCGCACGCTCGAACTCGACCTGCGCCTGCCCCTCGGCCGCAGCCGCTCGCAACTGCTGCATCGCCTGTGGATCATCGGGGTCTGTTGGGGGCGGCCCGACGACGGCCGGGGGAGTTCGGGGTCGTTCCGCGAATCGTGGCGACTCGTGTGGGAGCCGGAGATGTCGGTGCGCCTGATCGAGATGAGTGCCTATGGCACCACCATCGAGCGGGCGGCCGACGCCCGATTGGTGGACCGCGCCGCAACAACCACGGTTCTCGCCGATCTCGTCGCCCTCGCCGAACTGGCCCTGCTTGCCCACCTGCCCGGCAGCATGCCGGTGCTGCTCGAACGCATCTCGGGGCACGCCGCGCAACATGTCGATGTCGGTGGCCTGCTCGACGTACTCGGTCCGCTGGCCCGGATCCGCCGGTACGGCGACGTGCGGGGCACCGACGCCGCCGGCTTGGGTGAGTTGTTCGACGGCGTGGTCGAGCGGGCCTGCATCGGGCTGAACGTGGCCTGCCGCTCGCTCGACGACGATGCGGCCGCCGCGATGGCCGACCGGTTGACGGCCACCCAGGCGGCCCTGGCGTTGGTCGACCATCCGGCGCGTACGGGGGCCTGGCAGCGGGCACTCATCGAACTCGCCACCGGCACGTCGATCAACGGCGTCCTCGTCGGCCGGGCGGTGCGGTTGCTCGCCGACGCCGAGGCGATCGAGGTCACCGAGGTGGCCGGCGCGTTGTCGCGGGCGCTGTCGTATGGCACCCCGGCCCGCGACGGCGCCGCCTTCGTCGACGGCTTCCTGGCCGGCGCCGGCACGGTGTTGATCCACGACGCGGCGTTGCTCGGTCTGATCGATGGCTGGCTCGCCACGCTGCCCGCCGACACCTTCGACGATGTCGTCGCGCTCCTACGCCGGACGTTCGCCGCGTTCGAGGCCGGCGAGCGCCGCCATTTGGGCGAGTTGGTCTCAGGCCGAGGTGATGGGCGACCGCCGGCTCCCTTTGGTTGGGATCTCGACGCCGAGCGGGTGGCCGCTGGCCTCGCCACGCTGGCGGAGTTGCTCGGCACGGCCGACAACCGCGCCGGCACCGACCCCGGAGCCACCTGGTGAACCGGGTCGACGACGCCGAACGCCTCCGCCGGTGGCGCCTCGTGCTCGGCGGGGTCGACGACGGCACCGGGGCGCGCCTGGGAGGTGACGACGTACGCATCGACTCCGCGCTGGCCGCCGTGTACGACCATCCACCATCCAGCCGCAGCGGCAACCGACGCCAGGGTGGCCTGGGAGCGTCGGCTCCTGTCGTCAACCGCTGGCTCGGCGACATCCGCCGATACTTCCCGGCGACGGTCGTGCAGGTGATGCAGCGTGATGCCATCGACCGGTTCGGCCTCAAGCGCCTGCTCCTCGAACCCGAGACCCTTGCCTCGCTGGAACCCGATATCCATCTCGTCGCCACGCTGCTCGAGCTGAAGCATCTGATCCCCGAAACGGCACGAGCCACCGCCCGCGAGGTGGTCGGCCGGGTGGCTCGCGACGTGGAGTCACGGATTGCCGACCACACTCGTCAAGCGGTGAGCGGGGCGCTCAGCCGGGCTCGGCGGGTGCGGCGACCACGCCCGGCCGACGTCGACTGGAACCGTACGATCCACGCCAATCTTCGCCACTACCAGCCCGAATACCACACGATCGTCCCCGAGCGACTGATCGGCTACGGCCGGCGTCAGTCGATGGTCGAGCGCGAGATCGTGCTGGCTCTCGACCAGAGCGGTTCGATGACCTCGTCGGTCGTCTATGCCGGCATCTACGGTTCGGTGCTCGCCTCGATCCGAGCGCTGAAGACCTCGGTTGTCGCCTTCGACACGGGAATTGCCGACCTCACCGATCGGCTCGATGATCCGGTCGACGTGCTGTTCGGTGTGCAGATGGGTGGCGGCACCGATATCGCCGGCGCGGTCGGCTATTGCGACGGGTTGATCCAACACCCGTCGCAGTCGGTGTTCATCCTGCTGTCCGATCTGCACGATGGTGGGGTGCGCGACGAGCTGACCCGACGGATGGCGGCGATGATCCGTCGGGGCGTCACGTGCGTAGTGCTGCTCGCCCTGAGCGACGACGGAGCGCCGTCGTACGATCGGGCCCAGGCTGCCACGCTGGCCGAGTTGGGTGTGGCGGCGTTCGCCTGCACCCCCGATCGTTTCCCCGAACTGCTCGCCGCAGCGATCGAAGGCCGAGACCTGACGCGATGGGCCGGCGCACAGGGGCTGGTGACCGTGGCGCCCCCCGGTGACTCACGGTGACACGACGTGTCGCGAAGCGTCGGGGTGGCTACAACGTGCCGAGGAAGGTGATGATCTTGTCGACGACATCCGGGTTGTCGGCGAACATTCCGGTGCCGTGCCCGCTCCCCGACACGATGTTGGGCTCAACGCCGAGCAGCTTGCCCAGGGCCCGGGTCGACTCGGCATAGGTCTTGTCGCCTTCCGCGGCGAACAGCATCACCGGCACCGTGATCTTGGGCGCCGCGGCGGCGGCGTCCATGGCGAACGAGGCCTGGGGTGGCGAGAGTGCGACCACGCCGGCAACCGCCCGTTCGGTGGCCGCGACCAGGACGGAGGTCGCGCCCATCGACGAGCCGATCAGGGCGATCTTGTTCGCTCCGTGACCTTCGAGCCACGCCGCTGCGGCCACCGTGTCGATGTCCTGGTTGGTGCGCCGCTTACCGGTGGAGTTGCCGGTGCCCCGCAGATCGATCATCAACACCTGGTACCCACCCGCGGCGATCTTGGCCCCGGCGTCGTACCAGTTCGTCCGGTTGGCGTTGGCGCCGTGCACCACGACCACGCCCGTCGTACCGGAGCCGACGAGCGCAGCCTCCAGTTTCTCGCCGTCTTGCGTGTCGATCGTGACGATCTGAGCACCCTGTGGTGCGACGGCCGGTGATGATCCGCCGCAGGAGGCGGCGAGGAGTGAACCGATGAGACCGAGAGCGGCCAGTGCGCGTCGCATTTGGCGCACACTAACGGTGGTGCCACCACCTGAGGTGGCGGCAGCAATCGTTGGGGCCGAGGGCTCAGGTCGTCGGCAGGGCTCGGATGAGCGGTCCGAGGTCGCCCGGTGTGTGGATCACCGCGGCGGGATTGTGGACGGCGATCTCACCATCGTCGGCGTGTCCCCAGCCGACGGCGATGCACGGCAATCCATGATGGCGGGCGCCTTCGATGTCGTACTTGCGATCCCCGACCATCACCACATCCGCATGGCCGAGGGTGTCGAGTACGTGGCTGATCACGTCGTGCTTGTGGCTGCGCGTGCCATCCAGGGTGGCGCCGCCGAGAAACGTGAAGTACCCGGTGAGGCCGAAGTATTCGATCACCCGGGTTGCCGTGTCGATCGGCTTCGACGTGGCCAGGGCGATCTCGAACCCGTCGGCCTGCAGCTCGCCCAGCATGGTCGAGACGCCGTCGTACACCGTGGCCTCGAACAGCCCGTCCACCTCGTAGAGCTCCCGATAGTGGGCGAGCGTCTCGGCCACCCGGTCAACGGGTACGCCGAGAGTCGGCAGGTAGTCGTTCCACGGTGGTCCGATGGCCAGCAGCAGATCCTCGTAGTCGGGAACCGGCACCTCGACCGCCCGCAGGGCGTGGGCCAGGCAACGGGTGATGCCGGGAGCCGGATCGGTCAATGTCCCGTCGAGGTCGAACAACACGGCACGCGGACGTTGGGTCAAGCGGGGCATATGTCGATTGACCGTATCTCGGACCGTTGCCGATCAGGTGCCGCGATTCAGGCCTTCTGGGTGCCGACCTTCAGATCCTTGAACGCCGACACCGAGTCGATTCCCGGCTCCTTGGGCAGGCCGAGCACGCGCTCGCCGACGATGTTGCGCATCACTTCATCGGATCCGCCGGCGATCCGCAGGCCCGGCGCGCCGAGCACGAGCTGGCTCCATGAGTACGTGCCCCACTCGCCGGTATCCGCTTGCAGGCGGGCACCGAGGACCAACGAGGTGAACTCATTCATCCGACGCTGGTTATCGACGAGCGCCATCTTCGAGATCGACATCTCGGGCCCGGGCATCTGCCCGGCCTTGATCTTGGCCAGCGCTCGCTGGTTGTTGTAGTCGGCCACGCGCATGCGGCCGATCAGGTCGGCGAGCTTGTTGCGGACGATCGGATCCTTGTCGAGCCCGAAGTGGCGGACCATGGCGATCAGGCGGATCAGCATGCCGCCACCGGCTCCGGCCGATCCGGAATCGCCGGCCCCGATCGAGGCCCGCTCGTTCATCAGCGTGGTGAGCGCCACGTTCCAGCCGTTGTTCACATCACCGAGACGGTGGTCGTCGCGGACGCGCACGTCGTTGAAGAACACCTCGTTGAAGCTGGTCCCGCCGGTCATCTGGCGCAGCGGGCGGATCTCGACGCCCGGGGCGTGCATGTCGACGATGAACCCGGTCAGCCCCTTGTGTTTGGGCAGGTCGGGGTCGGTGCGGGCGATGATCTCGCCGATGTCGGAGTACTGCGCGCCCGATGTCCACACCTTCTGCCCGGTGATCACCCATTCGTCGCCGTCGCGCAGCGCCTTGGTCTGCAGGCTGGCCAGGTCGCTGCCGGCCCCCGGCTCGGAGAACAGCTGGCAACCAACGATGTCGGCCCGCCACATCGCCTTCAGGTAGGCGTCCTTGGCCGTGTCGGTGGCGTGGGCGAGGATCGTCGGGGCGACCATCCCCAACCCGATCCCGAAGAACGACTGGTTCGGGGTGCGGTAGTCGCGCTCGACTGCGCTGTATGCCCGGTCGTAGGCGGCCGGCAGCCCGCGGCCGCCGTACTGGGTCGGCCCCGAGACCCACCCGAAGCCGGCATCGAACTTGGCCTGCCGCCAGGCCTTGGCCTTGGCGAGCATCTCGTCCTCGGTGTCGCGGTTGCGCTCCTCGAACATCGCCACGTTGTCGGCGCCCTCGCCCCAGACGAACGCCTTCTCGGCCTCGCGGCGCTCGGCGTTGGCGTCGAGGAACGCCCTGGCTTCGGCTTGGAATGCGTCGAGGGAGAGATCGGCCATGAGGCCAGAGTAGTAACCGGACCGCTTGGAACCCGGAGCCGGGCGTACGGTGGTGGAATGAGCGAAGCGAGTGCCGACCGACCGAGCGCCGACCGACCGAGCGCCGTGCCGAGGGAAGCGCCAGCGACGAGCGACATACGGCGCGAGGAGGAAGCGCAGCGGCCGACGAACCCGCCACAAGCAACGGAATCGGGCGGCGATGGGGTCCTGGGGCACAGCCCTCGAGAGGCACGGAGTACATCGCAGATTCCGTACGGACACTGGCCGTCGCCGATCACCCCCGAGATGCTGACCGAGGGTGCCGTCGGCCTCGTCGATGTCTGGACGTCGACGTGGGCGGGTGAACCCCGCACGATCTGGCTGGAGAGCCGGCCGAGCGAGGCCGGCCGGCTGCAACTCGTTGCGCTGGCCCCCGACGGCTCGCGCTGCGACCTGCTTCCCGAAGGATTCAGCGCCCGTTCGGGCGTGCACGAGTACGGCGGGGGTGCCGCGTGGGTCGAACGTGACACCATCTGGTTCGTCAACTGGACCGACCAGCGGTTGTACCGCCTGACCAGCGGTTCCATGCCGACTGCATTGACCCCGGAGCCGCCCGAGCCGCGTTCGCTGCGCTATGCCGACATGCGGTTGTCGCCCGACGGCCAGTGGATCGTATGCGTCCGCGAGAGCCACCGTGGAGGACCCGGCGCCGGTGAGTATCAGGTGGTCAATGAGGTCGTGCTCCTGCGCGCCAACCAGCCGTCGGAGCCGACGGTCGTCTTCTCGGCGACCGACTTTGTCGCCAACCCGCGCTTCGTCGGTGATCACCGCCTGCGCTGGATCGCCTGGGACCATCCGAACATGCCGTGGAACGACACGGCGCTGTACGAGTTGACCCTCGACCACGACGGCGGTCAATCGGCACCGGTACGCCTGGCGTGGCGTGAGTCGTTGATGCAACCCGTCGGAGACTTCGTGATCAGCGATCGGTCGAACTGGTGGAACATCTGGCAGGTGGCCGGCGGGGTGATGACACCGATTGCGCCGCTCGATGCCGAGATGAGCGGCCCGGCGTGGGTGTTCGGCGAACGTGACTTTGTGGTGGCCGACGATGGCCGGGTGGCGTTCGCCGTCGGGGGCACGGTCCACGTCGATGGCCGGCCGACCGAGACGTCGGCCGCCGGGTTCGACCACTGGTCGATCGAGGGCACGACCATCACGGTCATCGCCCGGTTCGACGACCGCGACGCCGAGATCGTCCGATTCGACCTGGCCGATCCCGCCGGTTGGCGGACGGTCGTCGCCGGACGCGCTTTGCCGCTCGTCGCGGCAGACCTGGCCACACCCGCGCCGATCGAATTCCCCACGGTCGACGGCGCGCCGAACGCCTATGGCTGGTTCTACCCGCCGACGCATGCCTCGGTGACCGGCCGACTCGACGACCGACCCCCGCTCGTGGTGATGATCCACGGCGGGCCGACGGCCAATGCCGCGCCGTACTTCTCCCTCGCCAAGCAGTTCTGGACCAGCCGAGGGTTCGCCGTCGTCGATGTCAACCATCGGGGCTCGACCGGGTTCGGCCGAGAGTTCCGCAACCTGCTCGATGGCCAATGGGGCATCGTCGATGTCGAGGACTGCTGCGCTGCGGCCCGATATCTAGCCGGCGCCGGACGGGTCGATCGGTCGAAGATGGTGATCCGCGGCGGTTCGGCCGGCGGCTTCACCGTGCTCGCCTCGATGGCCTTCGCCGACGCCTTCGCCGCCGGTGCGAGTTCGTACGGCATTGCCGACCTGGCGGTGCTGGCGGCCGATACCCACAAGTTCGAGGCGCGCTACTGCGACCGTCTGATCGGCCCGTGGCCCGCGGCGCGCGAGGTGTACGAGGCCCGCAGTCCGATCCATCACCTCGACGGATTCGACCGCCCATTGATCGCCTTCCAAGGCCTCGACGATATGGTCGTCCCCCCGAACCAGAGCGAGATGATCGTCGCCGCGCTGCGTGCCAAAGGCGTCGAATGCGAATACCACGCCTACGAAGGCGAGGGCCACGGCTTCCGCAAGGCCGCCACGATCGTCGACGCCCTCACCGCCGAACTGGCCTTCTACCAGCGCATTCTCGGCTGATCGGCGAGGTTGGACGCGGCGACGGTGTCGATGGTGCGAAGGATGTCGTCGACGGGTACCGGCTCGTGTCGGCGTTCGGTCGGGATGTCGAGCCAGGGAAGGAGCACCAACCGATCGACACCAAGCTGTGCGTACTGCTCGGCAACACCGCGATCGAACCGGCCGACAGGTGTCATCGTGATCTCGAGGCGGCCAAGCTCGCTCGGGCGCTGGTACCGGTCAAGATCGGCCGTGATCGCGTCCATCGCCTGCTCGGCCAACGCGACATCGGCGTTGAACAGGTACGTACTGCGTGTTCGGGTGTGGCGCAGGTGCCGTAGTTGATCGCGAAGATCCCGTACTTCACAGATCGACACTATCGAGCGTCGTCGAGTGCCCTACGTGCAGACCGGGATGGTCGACGGCTTGTGGCTCACTACCCTGGCGTGATGGCTGACGTTTGCCCGAGTTGCAATAGGCCTTTCGGAATGAGCCGGAAGCGGGCCACGAGCACTATCGGTCGCACGATCTGCGTGGAGTGCCATCAACGCACGCTCGGTCTTGCCGCAGGTGTCATCGCCAATCCGTCGGCGCCGCTCGTCGGCGCAGTTGCGACGGAGGGCTGGTTCCGCCGAATCGTCTCGCAGATGAGGTCCAAGCAGTAGCGAGGGCCTCCGTGGGATCGGCCGTTGGACGAGATGTTCGCCAACACGACCGTCGGTTACCGCACGCTCCTCACCTCCATTGAACGCGTTCGACGCTTCCGCTTCGGGCAAGATGAGATCATGTGATTCAAGCCGCAGCGGTTGATGCACGTTGGCGTTGCAGCCGTGCTCCTGCCAACCGTCGGCGCCTCGGCCTGCTCCCCCGAGTGCAACACTCGGATCTGCTTCGACGAGATCTGGATCAAAATTCCGACCCTCATGGCAACCGAGCCGGTCACGATTTGCGCGGATGACCACTGTCAATCTGAGTACACGTCTGGCGCCGACACGGCGTACATGGACGCCGATGGCATGCTCGACCCGGATGCCGTGAACATTCGCCTGGTCGTGCCGG
>JANMJD010000301.1:0-2047 GCA_031371195.1 Actinomycetes bacterium
CTTCGCGCCGCTGATGGTCTTCCAATTGCCAGTCCAGACGGCACGAAATTGGAGGCACCCTTCGTGCTGAAGTTCTCGCTGGCCGATGTTCGAACGATGGCGATGTCGATCACAGGTCCGCCACCGACAATTCCGCCTGAACCCGAGCCATCGATGGCCGACCAACTCTGGCTTGAGCGGCTCGACCGGCTCTGTGAGCAGTCGCTTCCTACGGCGTTGGAGCTTCGAGATCTGCTGACCGAGGCGTACGACGCGGGCCAGGTCGACGGGGTACGCGCTCTCGACCTCTTCGACCGATCGGCGTTGGATCGAACGGCACTCGAGAAGGATCTCGCGGGCTTTAGTGCCGATCTTGTCCGACGCTGGGAGACCGCAGTGAAGGCCTCGGACGCCGCACGGCCCGTGCTGGCGCGAGCGGTCGAGCAGAGCGGTGATGAGTTCAGGGCAACGTTGATTGAGTTCCAGTCTGTGATCCGCTCGTTTCAGATGGCATGGACAGACACCGCCGTGCCGAATTGTCGGCAGATTGGCTGATGACGACCACTGCGAGTCGATCGACGCCGGGAGGTTCGAAGCGAACTGTGCAACGTGCGGACGTGTCGGACTCGGTGCCCGTGGTGGCGGGTTCTACGAGGCGGGACTGGCCGATCCGAACCAGGTGGCAAGTGCTCGAGGTAGCTGTGGGTCGGTGAGGTCTCCCACCCAGGCGACATGTCCGTCGGGTCGGATCAATACGGCCGATGGAGCCGCGACCTCGCCGAGGACCGGCAACTCCCACACACCATCGTGCTTGGCGTGCACGAGCCGGACTCGATTCGCCCACGGAGCAATGTCGAAGCCGTCGGGTTCGCCGAGGTTGAGGAGCACGGGCCGAGCGTCGTGCAGCAGGCTGAAGACGCGCGTCGGGCCGTCGGCGGTCTGCAGGTCGAGGTCGGGCATGCGCCGCCCGAGTAGCGGGTGTCCCTCGCCGAGGTCGTAGTGGATGTCGAGCGCCGAGAGTATCGCCGCGATCCGCCGGCGCGGCTCGTCCATGCCCAGCAGGGTGGCCATGGTGTCGCGCAAGGCCTGGTGGCGTTCGTCGGCGCGGGCGAGGGCGACTTGGGCCATGGTGTTGTGCAACACCCGGGCGCCGACTGGATGCCGTTCGGTGTGGTAGGTGTCGAGCAGGCTCTCCGGTGATGTCTGGTTGACCACTTGGGCCAGTTTCCATCCCAGGTTCACGGCGTCCTGTACGCCCGTGTTGAGGCCCTGGCCGCCCTGCGGGGGATGCACGTGGGCAGCGTCGCCGGCCAGCAGCACACGGCCATGGCGATACGAGGCCGCCTGCCGCGACATGTCGGTGAACCGGGAGATCCACGTCGGGCTGTGCACCCCGTAGTCGGTTCCGTACACACCGACGAGTGCCTCGCGGAGATCGTCCATGGTGGGCTCGCCGGTATGCCCGACCTGTCGTTCTGTGATCACGACCCCAATCGGCCCGCCCACCTGCCGGCGACCGATGGCATGCGTGCCGACACTGTCGTGACGGAAACCGAAATCCGGTTCCTGGTCCATTTCGACTTCGGCGATCATCCAGCTGGTCGAAGGATCCAACCCGACGAAGTCGATGCCCGCGGTCTTGCGGACCAGGCTGCGTCCTCCGTCACAGCCGACAAGATACTCCGCGCGCCGCGAGCTGTCGTCGGACAGCTCGACAGTGACGCCGGTGTGGTCCTGAGCGAAGCCCACGACCTCGCAGCCGCGGAGGATCGGAACCCCGAGCTCACCGACCCAGCCGGCCAGTATGGGCTCGAAGAGGCGCTGCGTCAGCCCCAGGACGTAGTTGTGGCGGGTTGGGAAATCGGAGAGGTCCAAGGCGACCTGAGAGAACGACAGAGCCGGGTATACCTGTCCGGCTGACAGGAATCGTTCGGCGATGCCTCGCTGATCAAGTACCTCGATGGTCCGAGCGTGAAGGCCGCCGGCTCGCGATCCGTCGAGGTCCTGACTGGTGCGCCGCTCGACGATGACAACGTCCACCCCCGCCAACGCCAACTCGCCCGCCAAC
>JANMJD010000324.1:0-2225 GCA_031371195.1 Actinomycetes bacterium
CGGCGTGGAGTCTTCGTAGAACCAGTACTCCTTGGCGTCCTCGCCGTGGTTGCCCTGTGGACCGGTGAGGCCGAAGATCCGCTCCTTCAGGATCGGGTCGCGCCCGTTCCAGAACGCGAACGCGAGGCACATCGTCTGGGCGTCGTCGCACATCCCGGCAAGGCCATCTTCGTTCCAGCGATAGGCGCGCGACCGGGCGTGGTCGTGCGGGAACGATCCCCACACATCGCCATTGGCGCTGTAGTCCTCGCGGACCGTGCCCCAAGCCCGCTCCGACACGTATGGCCCCCACACCTTCCACTGCGGATCGTCGATCCTGGTGCGTTCTGGGTCGCTCATGCGCTGAGCTGATTCGCGATCCAGCTGTCGACGTTTCGCCCCAGTTGTCGCAAGGGCGTCATGCCACTGCCGAGAACCACTCCGTGAAAGTCTGTGATGGAGAAATGCGAGCCGAGACGGTTGGCGGCCTCGTCGCGCATGCGCTGGATCTCGAGGCGACCGATCATGTAGCTCGTGGCCTGACCCGGCTGGGCGATGTATCGGTCGGTCTCGCTTTCAGCGACTTCCTGTGCCGACGCGGTGTGAGCGAGCAAGAAGTCGATGGCGTGCTGGCGCGTCCAGCCCATGGCGTGGATGCCGGTGTCGACGACCAGGCGGGCCGCACGTAGTGAGTCAAGGGTCAGCATGCCGATGCGTTGCAGCGGCGAGCTATAGAGACCCATCTCGTCCGCAAGCCGCTCGGCGTAGAGCCCCCACCCCTCGCTGTAGCTGGTGACCTCGAGCTCACCGACGACGGGGTGGAGATCGGCTTCCTGGGCCAGTGCCAGTTGCAGGTGATGGCCCGGCACCGCCTCGTGGAAGGTTGTGACCTCGAGCTGGTATCTGGTCCACGAAGTCGGGTCGGCCGTGTTGTAGAAGAACGTCCCACTTCGAGTGCCATCGAGCGAAGGCCCGGTGTAGAACGCGAGTGGACCTGCGGCGACGGCGACAGCGTTGCAGCGCGATCGTGGAAGCCTCTCGAACCACTTCGTCACCTCGGCCTCGGCGCGGGCCAGCGAAGCCATCGCGTCCGTGACGATCTCGCCGGACGTGGAGTAGCGCAGCGCGGGATCCACCCGCAGTCGTTCGCGTAGCTCGCATGGATCCGCGATTCCCACCGCCGCCACGCCGAGCCGACGATATTGATCATCGAGCAGAGCGAGCTGGTGTAAGCCGATCTGATGGACGTTCTCGGGTGTCAGGTCAGTCGAGGTCGATGCCCACAACAGGCTGGCGTAGTCCTGGTCGCCGTTGGGCAGATAACACACCCCGGCGTTGTGGTCGCTGCGCCCGATGGGAAGTAGTTCGTCGTGCATCATGGTGCGCAACGAACCAAGCGCAGGGCGGCATGCGTCGCGCACGGCGTCGCCCACTTCTGTTCGCCACGCTGCGACCTCGGCGGCGGAGGCTTCGATCGGTGGTGCCTGGCTCGTCAGCGGATCGTCGTTCACCTCGCTGCTCAACAGGCGGTCCAGCGCGCTGATCGTCGACGAGATGCCCCGGGCGCTTGTCACCGTTCCCGATGCTGCACTTTGGCGTAGCCCTTCCATCCAACCATCGATGAACGCCGGCATTGCTCGCAGCTTGTCGATGTAACCCTGGCCGTGTGGCCGGGTGACGAGCGAGTAGCCGGGCACGAGCACCTCGATGAATGCGACGAAGTTGAACGGTCCGGCGACCAGCGACAGATCGCGTTCGTAGGGCAGCAGCGCGGCGGTTGCGCCCGCACTGAACTCGATCGCCGCCAGCAAACCACCATCGCGTTCATTCGGCCCGGTCTCCGCCAGTGCCACGGCTCGGTGGGCGAACGACGCAAGTCGCTCGACCCTCGTCGCGACACCGGCGGGGCTCAGGTCGTCCCAGTTCTCGATCTGCTCGACGTCGCCGCGGTCGATATTCCACAGCTGATAAGATTCTCGGTAGAACCTCCAGTACTCGTCCGCAAAGGCAACGACCTCGGTCACAGTGGTCTGCGCTAGTACATCGCTCCGGATTTGGCTTCGGCCGGTCGTGCGCCGCGAGCGGTTGCCAGATCTGCGGTCAGTGAGACCTTCATCGCCAACATGTCGCTGGTGACCGTGATCATCCGGAAACCCTGCTCGAGGCGGCGCTCGATCAACGCCGCCGTGGCATGGATGCCCGGCACGATGCCGGCCTTTCGGCAGGCGGCGACGATGGTCGCCAGC
>JANMJD010000335.1:0-9723 GCA_031371195.1 Actinomycetes bacterium
GTCACACCCCACGCCGTGGCTCGATTCGCCAATTCCCGAGCTAGGGGGAGATCGCGCCGGCCCAACATCAGCACGACGTCGCCGCCTCGCACCAGTGGACGCAGCGACCCGACCGGATCGGCGGACTCGACGCTGATCGCCGGGAACGCCCGCTTGCCGACGATGACCGGATGGACGAATTCCACCGCGACATGGCGGGCGTGATCGGGCCACTCCGGTGCCACGCACCACAACGTCGCGCCACCGACGAGCCGGCGGGCCAACGACATGGATGCACACGCCAGCGATTCGCCGATATCGAGGTTGCCGTCGTATCGAAGCTCCGCTGCGATGGATGCCACTGGCTCTCACCTCCGAACGGGCAGCAAGCGAGTGCCCGTTGATCGGACCGTACGCCATTGCGTCGAAGGCGGCAAGAAATTCGTCGAGACGGTCGCCCCGGCGGTGCCCGACGCGCTTCGGACCGGACGGGCGACGGACCGCGGTGCGCTAGCGTCTCGTTCGATGAGCGATCCGATCGAGGCGATGTCCGACCCGGTGCTCAAGGCCGTGCTCGACATGCTCGATGACCTGGGAAATGTGGCGCTCTTCCACCACGACGCCAGCCGTCGCATCATCAGCTGGAACCGCGGCGCAGAGAGGATCTTCGGGTACTTGCACCACGAGATCGTCGGCAAGGAACTCAGCGACCTGGTTCCGGCCCACCTTCGGACCGACGTCGAATCGGTCGAGGAACGCGTCGCAGCCGGTGAGCGGGTCGACCGGCTGTTCACCGAGATCCGTCGCAAGGACGGCATGCCCGTGCCGATTGCGCTGTCCGCTTGTCCGGTGCACGACTCGACCGGCAGGTTCCTCGGTGCCGTCGGTATCGCCCAGGAACTCACCGAGACCCGCCTGGCCCAGGCCGCCTTGGCCGAGGTAGAGCAGCGATTCGCCGAATGGGAGGCCCTTGCCCATGTCGGGCGCTGGCTGTGGGATGTCGGCACCGATTCGGTGCAATGGAGTGACGAACTCCACCGGATGCATGAGGTCGACCCGCGTGATTTCGGCGGCACGTTGCTGGCGTACCTCGAGGTGATCCACCCCGACGACCGTCTCCGCGTGCGGTCGCGGCTGGATGATTCCGTGGCGACCAGTCAACCGTTCGACGACGAGTACCGCGTCGTCGGGGCCGACGGGTCCGAGCGCTGTTTTGCGATGCGCGCCGAAGCATTCATCGGCTCGTCGGGCGAGGTCGTCGGTGTACGCGGCGTCAGCCACCTGCTGGCGACGAGCGGCACGCCAACGGGCACGCCAACGAAGGAGTCGACGAAGCGGTAGTCGGGGCCGACGGCCGACGTTCAGGAGCGCGGTCCAGCCGCGACCTAGCGTCGTTGGAAGATCGATCGCACCTGGTCGACCAGATCAGCCGATTCGCCGGTGTGATCGGTTGGCGTTCGCGCCTGTGGCGTCATCCCGTGCTCGATCATGGTGGCCAGTCCGTGCAGGGACTGGGCCGCATGAGCGCGAACTGCTTGGACGAGATCGTGGAACTCGTCGGATTCACGAAGCGCATGCACGGCATCGATCACCTCATCCAGGGTCTCATCGCCGGCTCGTGCGCCCATCACATACCCGGCCGCGAAAACAAGCAGCATGCCCACCTCTTTCCCCTTCCTGTCGTATTGCCCTACTGTCCGCACTGATCGATCGGAGCCGACACCTCGCGCTCGGCTTCGATCTGCAGTTTCACGACGACGTCCGGATAGATGCGCAGCATCAGCACGGTCGGTGAGGCGATGCCGAAGTCCCGGATGTCGACGACCTGCTCGCCACGCACGACGATCTTGTGATCAGACGCCATCGTGGCCACCACCGTGCCGCCCAGTGCCCGAGTGACCCCGTGGAACGTGACCTCGCCGGCGATCTGGTACCGCCCGGTCGAGCCGAGCCCTTCGCACGCCTGCAGGTTCAAGGCCACCGTCGGGTACCGCCGGGCATCGACCCGTCGGAGAAGCTCGGCGTCATACAGACCGTTACCCGACTGGAGCTTGTCGACCTGCAGCTGCAGCTGGGCCTGCGGCAGGATCTCCGTGGAAATCTGCCGGCCGTCGACGGCCGCTTCGATGAACCCGGTGACTCCGATTGCGCCGAATGTGATCGGCCCGACCGATGAGCGGGCATCGACCAGAACCACCGATCGGCTCGGAACGACCCGGTACCGTCCCACAACGGAGGCGTCCGGAGGATCGTCCGCCGCAGTGCCGGCGGCATCGAAGTCCTCCACCCTCGGTGCAGCCGACGCCGGAAACACCGGCTTGCGGTCGATCCGCGACGTTGACGAGACCGATGACCACGCCGGCGCCGTCACGGTATGCCATCGACCCTCGACCTCGGCCAGCACTGCATCGACGGTTCCGGTGGCGGCGTAACGTCGGAGCACTCGGTCGAGTCCGTCGCGCTCCTGCTTGATCACGCTCATCCATTGACGCAGAACCTGCTCGCCATCGTCGGTCAATTGATAGACGTGGCGACCAGGACGTGGCGTTTCCGGGGACGAGACGACGAGCCCGTCGCGTTCCAGCTGGGCGAGTGCCCGGTAGACGCTGGGCCGATCCACCCGGCCGACCTGCAATTTCTGGGCATCCTTCGCCAATCCGTAGCCATGCCGAGGCTCCTCGGCCAGCAGTAGGAGAATGGCCGGGAGCAGGAAGTGGCGCGGAGCCGCAACCTCGAACCGGGAGTACCGGTTCGGCTGCCGACCGATTGTCGTGGCATGTTGCTCGATCATCGAGACCTCGAACCCCGCTCGGACGAGCGACGGCGGACCTTCTCTCGATGACTTCGTACTTGTTCGTCCGAGCGATGTCAATGGGCTCGTCCTCTATGCTCTGCTCGTGCACGAGTTGTCGATGTGTACGGCGATCGCGAAGATCGCTCACGGCGCCGCCGCCGGTAAGCACGTCGAGCGCGTCCGTGTCGATATCGGCCACTTGCGCCAAGTCGTCCCAGACACCCTGCGTCACAGCTGGGAGATGGTCGTATTCGGCACGCCGTTCGAAGGCGTACCGCTCGAGGTGAACGAGATCCCCACGGTCATCGAATGCCTCGGTTGCCAAGCCCGCACCCATCTCGATGATCCGATCTTCCGCTGTGGCGAATGCGGCTCGACCGAGACGACCGTCGTCACCGGAAACGAGCTTTTGGTGACGTCACTGGACCTCGCAGCAACCGACGACCAGTGACCATCCCGCTCGATCGGTGTCATTCAACGCGTCACGGTCCAGATGGGCTCATCCAAGCGCCCCCGATCGGTCGCTCATGGATCTCCGATGACGGTGTCGGCCGAGTCTCTGACCGACGTGGTGACGAACAATCCTGGTCGTGCGCTGCTCGCAACACTGATCACGATGTGTCGGCGGGTCGAGCGCAGGGTATGAAGTCGCCGTGCCCAACGCCCTCACCACAAGGTCACCGTTCCGGTTTCGGTCTTGGCCGTGATGGCGCCGCAGTTGAGCTTCGGATCGGATCAGGAGCGAGGAATCCGCCGGATCGGTACCAAGCGTTTCCGCTACATCAACGACATCACCGGTCGCCCGGCGAGCACCGCTGACGTCGAGCGCATTCAGCGACTGGCGATCCCGCCGGCGTGGACCGGGGTGTGGATCTCGGCGGATGAATGGAGCCATCTGCAGGCCACCGGTCGTGACGCCCGCAACCGTAAGCAGTATCGGTACCACGACGTCTTCACGTCCGACCGGGCCGAGAACAAGTTCGCTGATCTCGTCGCGTTCGGTTTCGGTCTCGGACGGCTCCGGCGACGTGTCGCTCGCGATCTTGCCGGCCACGATCTGGATCATGACCGGGTGATTGCAACCATCGTCCGGCTGATGGACATCACCAGTCTGCGGATCGGTAACAGTGAATACGCCGCAACGAACGACTCGTTCGGACTGACGACCCTGCACAATCGGCATGTTGCCGTCCGAGGCTCGACAGTACGCCTCTCGTTTCGCGGCAAATCGGCGCACGACTTCGATATCCGCGTCGACAACGCCCGTCTGGCCCGGATCGTTCGTCAGTGCCAGCATCTACCAGGTCAACAACTCTTCGAATACCGGTCGGAAGGAACCGACATCCGCCGAGTCAGCTCGAGCGACGTCAACAGCTATCTCGGCGAGCACGCCGGGCCCGGTGTGACCGCCAAGACGTTTCGCACCTGGAATGCCACGGTCCGTGCCGCCGACGGCCTCGCCACGGTCAGCGAGCATGCGGAATCGCCGACCAATCATTTCCTCAACGAGGTCATCGACTCCGTCGCCGATCACCTCGGCAACACCCGCGCCGTCTGTCGCAAGAGCTACATTCATCCCGCCGTCATCGAAAGCTACGTGCAGGGGACACTTCGCAAGGGGTGGCAGCGGGCCGTCGGGGCCAAGCCGACAGGTCTGACCGTCGTCGAACGCAAGACACTCCGCCTGATCCGCCGAGCTGCCATTGCGTGATCCGCGATGTCGGGGTCGCATGTCGGCTGTCGCCGACTCGACTCGTTCCGAGGGCGCTGCCGCGCCGGCCGAGAACACATTTTGCCGATCTCACCGCTTTCGGGTTCCGGTTCGGTGCACTGCGGCGGCGGGAGCCATAACTCTCGACACCCCCGCAGGCCGATCCGAGCTGAGCGAGGGCGGTATCCCCTCGGATGCAGCCGGGTTCGGGCGACGTCGGACAACGAAAGCACCCCTTGCCAAATGGCCTGGGGTCTTCTGTGGAGCTGAGGGGAATCGAACCCCTGACCTCTTCCATGCCATGGAAGCGCTCTGCCAACTGAGCTACAGCCCCGTACGGGCTCGTGAACGCTACCAGCGGGGCCTCGATGCTCCAAACACCGGGTCGCGGAAACTCGCCAATCAGGCGGAATTCAGCCGAACGTGCGACGCGAGCGGACCCGCTTGCGCACCGGGCCGACGGCTGTACGCATCACCAGGGTGATCAGTCCGGCCGATGCGAGTGTCCGCAGCTCGAGCGGCAGCTTGGCCAGATAGGGGGCGACGACGACCGAGCTGATCAGCGCCACAGGGAAGACCCAGGCCACATCGCCGAACACGTGCTTCCACAGGGCTCGCGACGGCTCGGCGCGCTCGGGCAGCTCGAACCATTCGTCGACCCCGACCGTGCGCTGCACCCGGGTCTCGGCCACGACACCGTCGAGTTCGCAGAGCAGGGCCGCACGCTGGGGCGACCGCTCCCACAGACGCAGGCTGAGCGCATCACTGAATCGGAAGATCAGGTGATAGTCGCCACCGACATCACCGGGACGCAGGACGCCTGCGCCAAGGCTCCCAGGGAACGCTTCGAGGCGGACGGCCATCGCCGCCGCCCAGTTCTCGAAATCGGCCTCACGGCCGGGGACCACCGCACGCGAGACGGTCACCGTGACCGGCTCGCCTGCGAGTTTCGGAAGCTCGCTGGTCTTGAAGGCTCCACTGAGCATCGTCGTTGTCATGTCGTCTCCACTCAACACCACCAAGACGACCGCCTGCCCCAAATCTGATGCGCTAGCCGTCACACCCAGCCGTGTCAGTCGTCACCGATCGTGACATCGGCGACGTTCGCAGATCCCTCTGGCTGCTACGACGCCTGGACCGCCCATTCGAGCTTGGGAGCGTCGAGGTAGAGACGCTCGATCTCGTAGAACGCCCGCATCTCGTCGGAGAATACATGGACGACCACGTCGCCGTAGTCGAGGAGCACCCACTGCTGCTCGCTGAGACCTTCGGTACGCAGCGGCGCCCGGTCGCAGAACAGCTTGACCTGCTCCTCGATCGACTCGGCCACGCTGCGAACCAGGCGGCGGTTGTTGGCGCTGGTGATCACGAACGCATCCGTGATGGCCAGAATCTGCGACACGTCGATGACGACGATGTCGGTGGCCTGCTTCTCATCGGCGGCCACGGCGGCCACCCGGGCCAGTTCGATGGCTTCGGCTTGTGCTGTTGCTGACACGGTCAACCTTCCGTCACGGGCGTCACCGTCGTGGTGGCCACGTTGAGTCGTTCGAGATCGGCGTCCTTGCGGAACTGCTCGCCCAGCGTCAACACCACATCGACACCGTCGATGCGACTGTCGGGCTTGGCGATCACATAACCGCTGCCGAGTTGTTTGATGAATGCTTCCGCCTGCGTGCCGTCGGTTGCGTCGATGAACGAGATGGTGTTCAACGCCGGGGCGGGAACCGATGGATCCTCTTTGACCAGCACGACATTGGCCCCCTGGTACACGAGGCGGGACACCGCCTCGAGGGTCAGACGGCTGTCGCCGAGCGAGCTGCGTACATAGAAGGTGATCGAGGAGAACAGCGGCGACACCGACGTCGGCATCACGGTAGCGGTCACCATGATGACCTCGCCCTGGATGAGGTTGACCATATCGGCGCCGGTGGGATTCGCCGTCGGATCGGTCACCGGCACGGAGTTGAGCCGGTAGACGCCGACCTTCCCGGCAAACAGCGTGCGGAAGAACACGGCGAAGTCCGAGAACGGGTCGACCGCCGCCACCGTTGTCGGGGTGGCGGACGCCGCGCTCGATACGGTCACCGGGGCACCGATCCCCGGCCCGACTCGCAGGGCAAGCGTGGACCACAGGTCGCCGACGCGGCCGTAGCGGTCGGACTCGGGATGCCCTGCCTGGTGTGCGGTCAACATCTCGGCGAGCATCGCCGCATCGGCTGTCACATGCCCGGCCGGCGCCACGACCTGGTTGACACCCGCGCCATCCGTGTCGATCACATCTGCGGCCAGATCGAATTCCACAGGCGCATACGGCGCGAGCAACGCGGCCATCGCCTCGCGACCGGCGACCAATGACGTCGCCATGCTGACACCCAACAGGCCCTCGGCCGTTTCGACCAGTTCGGTTTGACCGCCGTGCGTGTACGCGTCGGCCAGCCGTCCGACGGTGTCGTCGGCGAGATTGGTGCGCGCAGCGACGGGCACCTCGATGATCGTCCCGCCCTTGACCTCACCGCTGCGCGGTGGTGACAGCGCCAGCAGACTGATGGCGGTGATCTCGCCCCGGTCGTCGACGACGGCGAGCAATCCGGCCGGAGTCGGTGGGATCAGCACGAGGTCGGGCAGGTTGGCGATCTTGTTGGTGCCCTCCTTGGAGTTCTTGAGGGTCTTCACTGCGGCCACGCTGAGCATCGGCAAGGCGATGAAGCCGAGCAGACCGGCGACGCCGGCGATCAGGGTGCGCTTCTTGCGCTGGTCGGCAACGGCGCTCACGCCGCCTCCCGGTATAGCCGACGCTCAGCGATCACCCGCAGCACCGCCGGCGGCACCAGGAATTCGAGGGGGCGACCGTCTCGGATACGGGCCCGCAGATCGGTGCTCGACACCTCGAGATGAGGGACCTCGACCCGGATCCATTCGGCCACATCGGGCAGACCGCACGGCTCGCCGGGACGATCGACCACGACCAGGCGGGACTGCTCGACAACCTCTTCCCAACGCTGCCAGGTGGTCAGCCCGCTGGCGGCGTCGTCGCCCAGAATCGTGAACAACGTCGCGCCCGGCTCGGCTGTATGCAGGTCATGCAGCGTATCGGCGGTGAAACTGGGCCCGCCGTGATCGATTTCGACGCGGCTGGCCGACAGCCCGGGTACTCCGGCTACGGCGGCCTCGACCATTGCCAGGCGATCCTCCGAAGGCGTCAGGGGGCGGGTGCCCTCTTTCTGCCAGGGCACATGGGCCACGACGATCAGTACCTCGTCGAGACCGAGCGCATAGCCGACGTTGAGAGCGGTGACGAGATGGCCGACGTGGGGTGGATCGAACGTTCCGCCGAAGACGCCCAGGCGGCGGCGAGAGGTCAACGGCACGGGCGGGCAGTGTACGCGGCCGAGGGCACGTTGGTCGTTCGCAACTTTCGGGTCACTCAGAACGTCTTCTTACCATGTGCGTGCAGAATCGTAACGCGCGCATAGGACTGATGTACCATGTTAGGCCCCCAAAAACACGGCGTTAGGCCCCCAAAAACACGGCCAAACGCCGTCATGCCCACGACGACCGGACGTCTTGACATGTACTACCGCCCAGCGCCCCCTGTACGGCGTGAGTGTGTCATATGACACGTCAGACATCCGGAATCTTGTCCCACTACGAAGAGTTGATTGATACGCCATGAATGATTCCATCGGTCTTTACCTCAACGACATCGGCAAGGTGCCCCTCCTCAACGCCGAGGAAGAGCGCCAGCTGTCCAAAGTGATCGAACTGGGTCGCGCCGCGGCTGTTCGCATCGGTGCGGGCGAGTCGGGTGTCGAACTCCAACGAGAGGTCCGGGCAGCAGCCGCCGCCAAGGATCGCTTCATCCGCGCCAACCTGCGCCTCGTTGTCTCCATCGCTCGGCGGTACCCGTTGCCGCAGGGTATGGATCTCCTCGACCTCATCCAGGAAGGCAATCTCGGCCTCGAGCACGCCGTCGACAAGTTCGACTGGCGCCGCGGGTTCAAGTTCTCGACGTACGCCACCTTCTGGATCCGCCAGGCCATCGGCCGAGCACTCGACCAGAAGGCATCGCTCATCCGTATTCCGGGTGATCGCTCCGCCTCGCTGCGCGCTGCGCTGCGCCAGGCTTCGGGCGACGGCGAGACCCTCGACCTGTCGAATGCCGAGTTGCACCGTCTGACCACTCCGATCTCGCTCGACAAGACCGTCGGCGACGACGGCGATGCGACCCTCGGCGACCTGATGGACAACGGCCAGGGCACCCCCGAAGATGCCGTGATGGCAATGGTCGACACCGAGCTGCTCGACGAGTTGCTCGGCACTCTCGACAAGCGGGCCCGCTATGCCATCGAGGCCCGCTTCGGCTTGATCGATGGCGAGCGTCGCAGCTTCCGCGAGGTCGGCGAAGACCTCGGGGTCACCGCCGAGGCCGCCCGTCGGCTCGTCAGCCGGGCCGTCGCCGGCCTGAAGGAAGATGCCGTTCGCATCCTCGCAGCCTGACCAGGGCGACGGACTCGCCTCCGCCGCTCATCGAATCCTTCGCCACCCCCGCATCGCCCCCCGCTGCGGGGGTGGCGTCTTTTTTCGGCTCCGCCTCGGCAATCACGTTGCGGATGACCCATCCGACCCGCCAGGCTTGGAGCAATGGCACGAACCTGGAGCCCAACCAGCTGGCGTGGCTTCGATGCCGCCCAGCAGCCCGAATGGCCCGACGAGGCCGAACTCGACGCGGCGCTCAAGCAGATCGCCAGCTACCCGCCCCTCGTTTTTGCAGGAGAGGCCCGCAGCCTCCAGGCATCGCTTGGTCAGGTCGCCGCCGGAAATGCGTTCCTCTTGCAGGCCGGCGACTGCGCCGAGAGCTTCGATGACTTCTCGGCCAACAACATCCGCGAAAAACTGCGGGTCATCCTGCAGATGGCGGTCGTGCTCACCTACTCACTCGGCGTGCGAGTCGTCAAGGTCGGACGCATCGCCGGGCAATTCGCCAAACCCCGCTCGTCCAACTACGAGCGCATCGGCGACCTCGACCTGCCGAGCTTCCGTGGCCACATCGTCAACGACCCGGCCCCGACCGCGGCCGCACGAATGCCTTCCGCTGATCGACTGGTGCAGGCGTATCACCAGTCGGCATCGACGTTGAACCTCGTGAGGGCATTCACCAAAGGTGGCTTCGCCGACCTCAGCCGGGTGCACTCGTGGAATCAGGAGTTCGTCGCCTCGTCGGCCGAGGGCCAACGCT
>JANMJD010000340.1:0-40470 GCA_031371195.1 Actinomycetes bacterium
GGGGCGTACCTATATCGAACCGATCCGGCCCGGGGCGGCGCGTATCTGCGTTGCCCCTTCCACGCGGCGACCGGCCTGTGGTGCCCCGGCTGCGGGCTGACCCGGGGGGCGTATCAGCTGCTGCACGCCGATGTGGTCGGCTCGCTGGGGAGCAATTTGTTCGTTCCGGTGGCCATTGCGCTCGTCGGGGTCGCATGGCTGGATTGGTGGAGGGTGTCGCGGCACCGGGCGGCGAGTCGGTGGCTGTCGTACGTGCCGATACCTGTGTGGACCGGACTGGTCGTCGTATTTGTCGCCTTCGGGGTGCTGCGGAACTTCGCCCCGTTCGACGCCCTGGCACCCTGAGGCCCTAATAACGTTGGCGAAGCCGGCTCGAACACCGTTGGCGAAGCCGGCTCGAACACTGTTGGCGAAGCCGGCTCGGCGGCGAGCCTGACTCGGCCGGCCTGACTCGCAGACCTTGGCCTACGGGCCGGCGTGCGTCGTCGCCGGATCGGTTGCCGGTGGGGGAGTGGTCGTGGTCGTGGTCGTGGTCGTGCTGGTCGTTGTCGTCGAACTGGTCGTCGTCGAACTGTTGCCGGTCGTGCTGGACGCTGGCGGCGTCGTAGTCGGACTGCCACCGCCCGACGTCGTCGTACTTGCCGGGATCGTGCTCGCGGTCGAGCCACCGGGCGCCGTCGTCACCGTCGGCTGACGTGTGGTCGTCGGCGCGGCAGGGGTGCTGGCCGACACGGTTGGCCTCGTCACCGTCGTCGTCGCCGGGGCCGGCCGCGGCCTGGTCGTCGTGGTGTCACCGGGTCGGGGGGTCGACCGGTTCTCGCCCTTGTCGGTCCCCAAGGCCCCCTTGGGGCGCTCGCTGGCCCCGATCCGCGGCAGGGTCACCTCGGGACCGACCCCTGGTGCTCGGCCGAGGGCGGCGCCGACCATCTGGGCGAGGATGTCGCTGCCGAAGGGGCTCGGGTGGATGCCGTCGGCGCGTAGCGCTCCGGCCCACTGGGTGCTGGCGCCATCCCAGTCGAGCAGGACCAGACGTGGATCGTGACCGGCGGCGATCTTGAGCACATCGTTGACCTCGCGCTGGTCGGCTCGGAAGATCGGCGTGGTGAACCACAGGATCACCCGGGCATCGTTGAGCAGGTCGAGAATTCCCTGAACCTCGAGGGCGTAGCTCTCCTGATTGCCGTTGTAGTTGTTGCCGAGCATCACGACGGCGACGTCGTGGACCTCCTTGCGCCGCGCTTTGAGTACCTTCAAGCCCTCGTCCGTGAATCTGCCCTGGACGGCGTCGACGGTCACCTTCCAGCCCAGCGCGCCGACGTAGAGGTCGATCGAGTCGGGGTTTCCCGAGGCCATCGCCTGCATCACGGAGTCGCCGACCATGAAGACGCGGTTGTCGTTGATCCTCGGCAGATCGGGGCTGGTAATCGCCACGGTCTGTGCCGGAGCGGTGGGAAGCGCCTGGTTGGCGACGATCGACCCCGAGGCGTCGGCGATGGCGCCGCCCTGTTGCTGGGGTGTCAAGCCGATGCCACCGAGTGTCACGGCGGTGGGGTCCTGGGCTCCCTGCGAGGCGGCGCATGCGCCGACGGCCAGCAAAATGCTGACGACCGTGACGACGCGCAAAGGCCGGTGTGTGGGGGGCACGGGTTCAGTCAAGGGGCAATACCGGACGAAAGCAAGTCGCCCTTGTCCGAATACGACGGCAGCGGACGGCCCGCTGGACCGCCCGCTGCCGGATTCTCAACCTAGGTTGGTCAGCTACGCGCCTTGAGCGAGTCGCGGATCTCGGTGAGCAGATCGACTTCCGACGGGCCGGGAGCCGGCTCGGCCGCGGCCTGCTTGGCCTTCATGTTGTTGTACGCCTTGATGATGCCGAACAGGACCAGGCCGACCATGATCAGGCTGATCAACGCCGTTATCACGGTGCCGACGCCCACGAAGGTGCCATGCCCGATGACGGTTCCGGCGTCGTCCGTCACTGCCTTGTTGCCGATGGTGAAACCGACCGAGTCGAAGTTGGGCTTGCCGACGATGGCGGCGACGATCTGCATCAACACGTTGTCGGTGAACGCCGTGATCACCTTGCCGATCGCCGAGCCGAGGATGACCGCCACGGCCAACTCCAGCATGTTTCCGCCGGCGATGAATTCCTTGAACTCTTGAACCATGCCTTTTTTGGCCATGTTGTAACTCCTTGATGATGGTGGGAACTTGGTGATCCAGGTCGGATCAATGCACCGTCATGACGTCGACCCGTGCGTCATTGAAGCACGCGCCGGCGGCTAGGTCGGTGGACCCACGCGGTACGAGAAGATTGACGCTGCGTCGACCAGGAAAGTCGCGGAGCCAAATCCCCTTGGGAATCATGCAGACGCCGGGTCGCATTCGATCGTCGATTCGCGCCGTCAGTGAGATTTCTCCGGAGTCGTTCTTGACTTTGACCACAGCGCCATCCGTCACCCCGCGGGCCTCGGCGTCTGTGGAGTGCATCGAGATCGCCGCTTCCGGCGCGTTGAACTCACCGAACATCGACGTGATCATCCGACTGCTGGCGGGGCTGATCAGGGTCAATGGAAACGGTGATTCCAGGTGGCGATACCGCGGCAGGGGCAACTCGCCGTCGGCGTCATACAGCTGAGCCCTGCCGTCGGCGTGCGTCGGGAAGGTGTCGCGGAATTGGACAGTCCCGCCGGTCGGTCGGGTCCGGTCGAACCCGGAGGCGCTGGACGCACCAGACGTGCCGGAGGGACCGGCCGAGGTGGTGACGAAGTCGACCAACTCCGTCGCCGACATGGCGAACGCGGGATCGGTGTAGCCGAGCCGGCTCGCCAGTCCGGCGGCCACCTCGTCGTTGGTGCGACTCCCGCCGACCCTGGCGATGACGGCCGGGGTGGTCTGGAACGTGTACGAACCGTACGAGCCGGTGATGTCGTCGGTTTCGAAGTGGGTGGTCGCCGGCAGGACCACATCGGCCCACTCCGCCGTGTCGGTCATCACCTGCTCGTGGACGACCGTGAACAGATCGTGACGGGCCAGCGCGCGCAGCATCGTGCCCTGATCGACGGCGGTGTTGGCCGGGTTGGCGCCCTGCACGAAAAGCACCTTGGCCGGCGTGGGCCAGCTCGCCAGCTCGCCGAGCAATGCCGGCCCCACATCGTTCATGCTCATGGTGGCCTGCTCGGGTCGGGGTTCGGGTGACGTCCACAGCCGGCCCAGATCGAAGGGGTTCGTCCCCCCGGTGGAATAGATCACTCCACTCCCGAGTCGGCCGAAGTGTCCGGCGAGCACCCACAACGCCGGCGGCGCCAGCCAGCACGACCCGCCGTTGCGGTTGCGTTCGAGACCCCAACCCATACGAAGCATCGCCGGCTTCGTCGTGGCGATCAACTCGGCGACCGCCCGGATGTCGCCGGGCTCGATGCCGCACACCTCGGCGGCGCGCTCGACCGGCCAGGCCCGGGCCGCGGCGAGGAACTCGTCGACGCCGGTGGCGTGGTCGGCGCAGAAGGCGCGATCGACCCGTCCGGTCTCGTCGAGAATCCGAGCGATGGCGTAGGCGAGGGCGACATCGGAGCCGGGCATCACCGCCAGGTGAAGGTCGGCCCTCTGGGCAACGCCGGTGCGGCGGGGATCGATCACCACGACGGTCGCCCCGTTGCGCTTCGCCTCGGTGATCAGCGGCAGAAGGTGGGTGTTCGACGCCGTCGGATTGGCGCCCCACACGACGACCAGACGGGCATGGGGCAGGTCGAGCGGATCGGCCGACAACATCCCGCCAAACAGCTGGTTCTGGGCGGCTCCGGCGGTGTGGGCGCAGATCGTGTGGATGACGTCGGGTGCTCCCATCCGGGCGAACAGCATCGGCGTGAGTCCTCCCGCGGCGAGTGCCGCCCCCGACGAGCTGTACAGATATGGGACCACCCCGTTCGGGCCGACGGTATCGATCGTCTCGATCATGTGTCGAGCGATGAGGTCGAGCGCCTCGTCCCATGATGCCTCCCGGAACGTGCCGGTTCCCTTGTCGCCGGTGCGGATCAAAGGCGTCATCACCCGTTCGGGGGCGTAGACCCGGCGGGGGTGAAACTTGACCTTCTGGCAGATCCAGCCGGCGGTGAGCGGGTTGCCCTCACCCTTGGGAGCGGCGTCCACGGCGACCAGCCGGCCGTCCTCCACGGTGACGTCGAGGCTGCATGTGTCGGGGCAGTCGAGAGGGCAGGCGGTGCGGTGGACGCTCATCGCCACAGTCTCGCAAATCCTTCTATCGATCACGGCGGTGCCCGGTCGCAACGTCGGTGCGCACTAGCTTTTGCGGTCATGGGGGACAAGACCGAGGTCATCGGGCCCAAGCGCGATGACGACGCACTGCTGATCGACCGCATCGACGCGCTGCGTGTGCTGCGAGCCGACAACGACGAGGAGAAGGGCGCACTGCTCGAGGAGATCGGCGGCTCCGGCAAACCCGAGCAGGACATCGTCAACCAGATCTCCAAGCCCAGGCCACTGTGGCGACCCGATCGCTTCGAGGAGGCCCATCGTCTGGTGATGCGCTCGCTCGAGGTGCTCGACCGCAACGGCGCTCGTTCGGCCAAGATGCCGCGCCTCGGCCCCCTCACGCCGGTCGCTCAATGGGCGGTGCAGCAGGTCAACCGGTGGATCGTCAAGTCGCACCAGAACACGTTGATCGATCGGATCCGCAAGCTGTACGAGCGTCGCGAGGCCAACTCGGTGTGGGGCTCCGACGAACATCGCATGCTGCGGCGGGCACGGATCAACGCCGTACAGGTGGAGCAGGGGTTCAAGGGCAACGCGCTGGGGCTGCCGACGTTCCTGCTCGGCGGCGCGTTCTTCTCGGGGATCGTCGGGTTCATCGGCAATCTGATTCGCAGTGCACTCGACAGTCGTGTCGGCGTGATCGTCTTTTCGATCGTGCTCGGTCTGATCATGGCCGCCCTGGCCTGGGTGGCGCTGTACGCGGCAGCTGTCTCACGGCGGCGGATCCGCACCGCCGTCGATCAGCCGCTGAAGGCGTTGTACGAGACGATCGGCGCCTGTGGCAATCCGCCTCGAGACCAGTCGTACAACTTCGCCGTCTACGCGATCATCTTCACCGTGCTCGCGTGGATCGTGATCCCACTCGGCCTCTGGCTGTTGTTCAAGGGAGACTCGACGGCGTCCGACGGCGTGCCGACGACGATCGCCGCTCTGGTTCCCCCGACGACACTCGGCTGAGCCGGCCGTCGCGACCGGGCGACTACTCGGCCGGCTCGGGGAACCGGTCGACGTGGCGCAGGGTCGGGAAGATCACGGCGTAGACACCGACCACGACCAGGGTGGCCACGCCGCCGAGCACCACCGCCGCCGCCGTTCCGAGCACGGCAGCGGCGAGACCGCTCTCGAACGCGCCGAGTTCGTTGGACGCGCCGATGAACACGTTCTCGACCGACGAAACACGCCCCTGCTTATCGGGGGGAGTAGCCAGTGGAACGAGGGTCGACCGGATGTACACGCTGACCATGTCGGCCGCGCTGAGAACTATCATGGCCACGAAGGCGACGGCGTAGGTGCGGGTGAGACCGAGCACGACGGTTCCCGTGCCGAAGACGCCGACGACCGTGAGCAGGATCGGGCCGATCCGTCGATGGAACGGCTTGACGGCGATGAGCACCGCCATCGCTGCGGCTCCGATGCCGCCGGCGGCCCGCAGCCAGCCGTACGCCACGTCGCCCACGCCGAGGCGTTTCTCGGCGATCGCCGGGAGCAGCGCGACGGCTCCTCCGAACAGCACGGCGAACAGGTCGAGTGAGATCGCCGCCAGCAGGATGGGGGTGCGGCGAATGAACCGCAAGCCTTCGAACGCGGAATGCAGCGACGGCCGATCGCCGGGTGCGGGCCGCTGCGGGGCGCGGCGGAAGCGCACGAGCATCAGGCTCAGCGCACCCATCGTGATCAACGTTGCACCGACGGCGTAAGCGACCCACGGGTCGATGGAGTACAGGAAGCCCGAGGCGGCCGGACCCAGGATGATCGCCGTCGTCCATGTGGCCGAGTGGATGGCGATCACCCGGGTGAACCCTCCCTCGGGGGCGACCATCGGCGACATCACCCGAGTGGCCGGCGAGCTGAACGCCCGGGCGAGACCGAAGGCAACGGCGAAGGCGAACAACGGCCACACCCGGGTCGGATGGCTTCGGGCGTAGAACATCAGGCCCAGCGAACACGAGATCTCGAGGGCGAATGCCGTGAGGGCGACCTTCTTGCGATCGAATCGATCGATCACCGAACCGGTGACCAGTACGAGCAGGAACGACGGCAGGAACTCGGCCAGGCCGAGCAACCCGAGATCGAGCACGCGATCGGTGATGTCGAACACCTGCTTGCCGAGCACGGCAGCCTGCAAGAAGACCCCGGTCGAGATGAACAGTTGCATCATCGTCAGCAGCCGTACCGGACGATCCCGCATCACCTCGCCGAACGACATCGTGGACACCGCGGCGTGGGCCGGTGCCGCAGGCGTGATCGGGGCGGGCTCGGCAGTTGGGGACGACATCGGTTGCGACGCTAGTGACGCCGCCGCTGTCGGCGTGGATCGATTCGTGGTACGTATGTCACTCGCAATATCTCGGAAGGACTCCCGTGTCGCCACTCGCCGAACAGACCCGTTGGATCGATGCCGTCGGTCAGGCCGAACTCGTCGCCCGGGGCGAGGTGTCACCATCCGAGCTGGTGGCCGCGGCGATCGAGCGCATCGAAGCGCTGAACCCGGCCCTGAATGCCGTCAACATGCGCTGGTATGCCCAGGCGGCATCGTCGGCGGCATCGCCGGATCTGCCCGACGGTCCGTTTCGGGGCGTCCCGTTCCTGCTCAAGGACCTGTGGGCGGCGTGCGCCGGCCAGCCGTTGACGAACGGCAACCGGGCACTGGCCGCAGCGATGCCGCGTAGCGCCGCGGACACGACGTTGGTGTCACGGCACCGGGCGGCCGGCCTCGTCATTCTCGGTCGGACCGCCAGTCCCGAGTGGGGCAGCCTGCCCACCACCGAGCCGCTGGCCTTCGGTCCTACCCGTAATCCATGGGACACCTCCCGTTCGCCCGGCGGCTCGAGCGGCGGGTCGGCGGCGGCAGTGGCCAGCGGCATGGTGCCGATCGCCCACGCGTCCGACGGTGGTGGCTCGATTCGCATTCCCGCCTCGTGCAGCGGGCTGGTGGGGCTCAAGCCGAGCCAGGGGCGGATCACGAGCGGTCCGTTGCGTGACGAGTCGGGTCTCGGCGTCGAGCACTGCGTGAGTCGGACGGTGCGCGACACCGCCGCCCTCCTCGACGCGACCCACGGTCCGGGGATAGGTGACACGGTGATCGCCCCCCGTCCGTCGCGACCCTTCGCCGATGAGGTGGGGAGCGACCCGGGCCGGCTGCGTATCGGTCTGCTCGACTACAACCCGCGTGGCCTGCCGATCGACGACGACTGCGCCACGGCCGCCTGCAACGCCGCCGCCGTCCTCGCCGAGCTCGGGCACACCGTCGACAGCGCCTTCCCCGCGGCAATGGCCGACCAGAGTTTCGGCCACCAGTTCTCAATGCTGTGGTCGACGAACATGGCGACGGCGCTCGAGCGCACGGCGGTCCAACTCGGTCGGGAGCTGACCACCGACGATGTGGAGGCGGTCAACTGGGCGATGGCCAAGTTCGCCCGCCAGGTCTCGGCCGTCGACTACGCACAGGCCTTGGCGGCGGTCGCCCAATACCGTCGAGCGGTCCAGTCGTGGTGGCTGAGCGACGGCTGGGACATCCTGCTCACCCCGACGCTGGGCGGTATTCCGGCACCGATCGGCTCGTTCGCCGACAACCCGGCCGATCCGATGGCGGCCTTTGCCTATTCGGCCCAATACGTCCCGTTCACCCCGACGTTCAATGCCAGCGGGCAACCGGCGATCAGTCTGCCGCTCCACTGGACGGCCGACGGCCTGCCGGTGGGCGTCCAACTCGTCGCCGCCTACGGCCGTGAGGATCTGCTCATCCGCCTGGCCGCCCAACTGGAAGTCGCTGTGCCCTGGGCTCATCGTTACACGAGGTTGGGCTAGCGAGCGGTCCACCCGCCGTCGACGATGATGCTCTGGCCGGTGAGGAATGTCGACGCCGGCGAGGCGAGTAGCAGCAGGGCGCCGTCGAGTTCATGCTCCTCACCCATCCGCGGAATCGGAGACATCGTCGAAATGAACCGTTGGCTGCCCTCGTCGGTCTCCATGCCGGCGGTCATCTCGCTGCGGAACCATCCCGGGCACAGCGAGTTCACCCGGATGCCTTTGCGGGCCCACTGCAGGGCCAACTCCCGGCTGAGGTTGATCACGGCCCCCTTCGACGCGCAGTAGTTGGCCTGTTTCACCGGGGTCGCGCCGACGACCCCGAGCATCGAAGCGACGTTGACGATCGAGCCGTAGGCGTTCGCCTTCATCGACTCCGCCGCGAGTTTCGACAGATGCCATACGGCGGTCGTGTTGACCTCCATAGCCGACCGGAACGTCTCCAGGCTCTCCTGTTCGACGGCGACGACCTGGGTGATCCCGGCGTTGTTGACCAACACGTCGATTCGGCCCAATCGCTCGACCGTCGCGGCGATCAGGTGCTCGCGTGCTTCGGCCGAGGCGACGTCGGTGGCGATGGCGATTGCGCCGGGAAGCTCGTGGGCGAGTGCCTCCAACCGGTCGAGGCGTCGGGCGGCGAGCACGACCGTTGCTCCGACACCGTGCAGGACGCGGGCGAAGCGAACGCCCAAACCCGACGACGCTCCGGTGACGATGGCGACCTGGCCGTCGAGTCTGAAGGCGGCGAGTGGGTCGAATGGATCACTACTCATGGCAACGACGTTACGACGGAGGGTCCCTTCTTTCCGATTTGATGACGATGCACGAAACAGTGAACGAAGAGCACCCCCTGTGACGTCTTATAGAGCGTGATGACAACGACGAACATCCCCCGCAGCGCCCGCCCTGGCGTATCGATCGCCTCGATCGAACTGGCCGTCGTCGTCAGTCTTCTGGCGGTGGCGCTGGCCGTCGCCCTCAGTAGTTTCGCCGGTGTCGCCACCGCCCCGATTGTGATCGGGACGATCGTCGCTGCCTCCGTCGTCGGATGGAGCCAGCCGGCCGCTCGCCTCCACCCGGCACCCGTCCGTCACTCCCAGCGCCTTCGGCACTGAGTTCTGCCCGCCAGCCGTGGCGCAGGCGGCGATCGCCCGACTCGGGCTGCAGCCGATGTCGACGTTCGTACAACCCGTGACGGGTGCGCCGTGGCGGACCATTCCGTCCACCTACGTGCTGTGCACCGGCGATGAGGCGATCCACCCAGACCGCCAGGCGGCGATGGCCGAGCGGTGCACCAACACGGTCACGCTCGACACCGACCATTCGCCGTTCGCCTCGATGCCGGCCGAGACCGCTGACATCATCGAATCCGTGTCCCGGGGATAGTCGGATCCGTCTCGACGCCGACCGAAACCGCCGACGTCATCGAATCCGTGTCCCGGGGATAGTTGGTCGTCGTGTCTGCCGTCGGGAGCGCCGGTTGCCGAAATGAGGTGACGTTGCGCCCGGCTACCAGCCCGCAGCGCCGACGAGCCATCGCCGGGCGTTCTCACCGAGTGTGCTGATGTCGTAACCGCCCTCCTGGAGCACCACGGTCGGCAGGCCGAGCCCGCCGACGCGGCGACCACATGCCTCGAATCCCTCGGTCGTCACGGCGAGGTCCGAGATGGGATCGGTGATGAACGGATCGAGTCCGAGCGACACGACCAGCGTCGAAGGTCCGAACCCCTCGATCGCCTCGCAGGCCCGGTCGAGCGCGGCCAGGAACACCTCGTCGGGGGCGCGGTAGGGAAGCGGCAGGTTGAGGTTGCTGCCCCGTCCGCGCCCCGAGCCGGTCTCGTCGGCGTAGCCGACGGTGTACGGATATGCCCGTTCGGGATCACCGTGGAGCGACACGTACATCACGTCGTCGCGCTCGTAGAAGATCTGTTGGGTGCCGTTGCCGTGGTGGTAGTCGACGTCGAGTACCACCACCTTGGTGCCGGTGCTGGTGGCCACGTGGTGGGCGGCGATCGCGGCGTTGTTGAAGAAGCAGTACCCGCCGTAGAGCGAGCGAGGGGCGTGGTGACCCGGCGGGCGGCATAGTCCGTATGTGATCCGTTCGCCGCCCTCGACCACCAGCTTGGCCGCGCTCAACGCGGTGTCGACCGCGCCTCGGGCCGCGTCGTAGGTCCCTTCGGTGACCGGGGTGGTCGTCTCGAAACACCACCAGCCGAACTTGGCGTTGATGTTCGCCGGTTCGCGCCCGGGACCCATGCCATCGCGCAGCGGCGCCTTGTAGAACACATCGGGAACGATGTCGCGGGTGGGTTTGTTCGAGGTTTGATAGTCCGCCCAGGCGGTCGACAAGAAGCGCACCAGATCGGGATCGTGGACGGCCTCGATCGGCAGGGTACCCCATGCCGTCGGGTCGGTGAACTCGAACCGCCCATCGGCGGCCAACGCCTGGCGGATCCTCTCGGCCCGTCCCGGATGCTCCCACGGCGCGCCGAACCTCGACGCCTCCAACTCGTACTCCGGGTCATGGCCGAAATGGGCGGGGGAATAGACGACCTTCATGCCCGCGATCGTAGGTCGGCCGGTCGTAAGTGGGGAACGTCCACCCGACAGTCGGGGCGACGTTCCCCACTTACGGTCCGCGGTCGACTTCGGGTTGATGCCGGCCGAGCCCGCAGCTACCGTGAGCCGTGGGATGCCCGAGAGCACAACGCTCGGTGCCGTGTCTGATTTCGCAGCCTTGCAGCACGGTGTCGTTACGAGATCCCAGGCCGCCAGCTTCGGAGTTTCACATCACGCGGTTCACCTGCTGAAAGCCCGCGGGTTCTGGCACGAACCCAACCCGGGCGCGCTCGTGGTGCGAACCCATCCCGACACGTGGCACCAGCGCGTCGCCGTCGCCACGAACTCGTTGAGCCCGGCCCCGGTTGCATCGCATCGCGCCGCGGGACGCCTCCACCGACTCGACGGCCTCACATCGGACCCCCGCATCGAGGTGACCGTGCGGCGTGGGCAACGCCTGCGAGTCGCCGGTGTCTCGGCCCATCAGGTGGTAGGTGGCGTGCCGCTGTCGGACATCGTTGTGGTCGACGGAATCCGCGGCACGACGATGGCCCGGACGATCATCGACATCGCTGCGGTCGAGTCGGTCGAGTTGGTGGAACGGATCATCGATGACTTCGAACGCCGCCGGCTGAGCCTACGGTGGTTGGAGGCGACGGCGCTGCGCCTGAACCGCCCGGGGTTTCGCGGCGGAAGGCTCGTGCTCGCGTCGATCGCCGCCCGTCGGGCCCGGGGCCGGGTGCGGGGCTCGTGGTTTCAGCGGTTGGTGGTCGAATGCCTGGCTTCCCCGTTGTTGGCAGACCTGGTCGAGGAGTTCGAGATCCGTTCGGCTACTGGTGAGTTCCTTGCCCGGGTCGACCTGGCGATCCCGACGGTCCGGCTCGGCATCGAAGCTCACAGCCGCCGATTCCATTTCGGCACTCGGGTCGAGCGATTCGACCAGGAGCGCGAGAACCGCCTCGCAGCCGAGGGCTGGGACCTCTGCTACGTCGGCTACGCCGACGTCACCCGCACCCCGGCCCAGGTCCGCCACCACATCGAACAACTGGTCGTCCGCCGCCGAGGCGACCTCCGTGCCGCCTGAGGCACCTCGGTCCGTCCGCAGTCCGAACGCGGAAGTGGGGAACCTCCACCCGACAGTCGGGGCGACGTTCCCCACTTCCGCTCACGGGGCAGGCGGACGTCTCCCACTTGCGTCCGACACGGGCCGACGCGTTGGAGCCACCGGGTACCGTGGCCGGCGTGCTCCCGAACTTCGATGAACTGACTGCCGCCGCCGGGATCGTCCATGCGGTGATGGCCCCGACCCCGCAGTACTGCTGGCCGTTGATCTGCCGGCGGGTCGGCACCGAGGTGTGGCTGAAGCACGAGAATCACACGCCGGCCGGTGCGTTCAAGATCCGTGGCGGCATCGTCTACCTCGACAGTCTTCGCCGCACCCAGCCTGAGGTCCATCGGCTGGTGACGGCAACCCGCGGCAATCACGGCCAGAGCGTAGCCATCGCTGCCACCAGGGCGGGGCTGCGGGCGGATGTCTACGTGCCCACCGGCAACTCGGTCGAGAAGAACGCCGCCATGCGAGCACAGGGGGCGAATCTGATCGAGGCGGGCGATGACTTCCAGGCTGCGGTGGAGCGGGCCAAGTCGGCGGCCGGCGAACCGGGAGTCGAGTTCGTCCCGTCGTTCCATCCCGCATTGGTCGCCGGTGTCGGCAGCTATGCCATGGAGCTGTTCGGATCCGTTGGTGATCTCGACACGGTCTACGTACCCGTCGGCATGGGCTCGGGCGCCTGTGGTCTGATCGCTGCCCGAGATGCACTCGGGCTCCCGACCAGGATTGTCGGTGTCGTGGCGACAGGCGCACCGGCGTACGCACTGTCGATCGAGGCGGGGCACGTCGTGACGACCGAGTCGGCCGACACCTTGGTCGACGGCGTCGCCTGCCGCGCCCCGAATGCCCAGGCCGTCGACGTGTTGGCCAACGGGTTGGAGCGGATCGTGCGGGTGCCCGACACTGCGGTTGCCGAGGCGATGCGCCACCTGTTCGCCGACACCCACAACGTTGCCGAACCGGCAGGAGCGATCGCCTTCGCTGCGTTGATGAGTGAGCGGGCGCAACTCGCCGGACGGAAGGTCGCAGCGATCCTGACCGGCGGCAACGTCGACAGCGACTTGTTCGCCCACGTCCTGGCCGGTGGCGATCTGCGTTGACCCGTGTCGGCGATCGGGTGACGAGCGGCTTCGGAGTCCGGCGAGGGCCCACCGTGGGCGCTCGTGGCAGACTCGCACCACGTTCAGAACCCCGAAAGGTGCTCCACGATCATGACCCGTGTCCTGCGGAACTTCGTCAACGGTGACTACGTCGACGCGACGGACGGCCAGACCTCCGACGTGATCAACCCGTCCACGGGGCAGGTGTATGCCACCGCCCCCGTGTCGGGCGATGCCGATGTCGACGCGGCCTATGCCGCCGCCGACGCCGCATTCGGCGGCTGGCGCGACTCGACCCCGAGCCAGCGCAGCCTGGCCCTGCTCAAACTTGCAGACGCCGTCGAGGCCCGTGCCGAGGAACTGATCGCCGCCGAGGTCGAGAACTGCGGCAAGCCGATCGGGCTGACCCGCAGCGAGGAGATCCCGCCGATGGTCGATCAGATCCGCTTCTTCGCCGGCGCGGCCCGCATGCTCGACGGTCGGGCCGCCGCCGAGTACATGAGCGGGATGACCTCGTTCGTCCGTCGCGAGCCGATCGGTGTGATCGGCCAGGTGGCACCGTGGAACTACCCGATGATGATGGCCGTCTGGAAGTTCGCCCCGGCGCTCGCCGCGGGCAACACGGTCGTGCTCAAACCCTCCGACACCACGCCGGCGTCCACGCTGTTGCTGGCCGAGATCGCCGCCGAGTTCATGCCGCCGGGTGTGTTCAACGTGATCTGCGGCGATCGTGACACCGGACGCCGAGTCGTCAGCCACCCGACCCCGGGGATGGTGGCGATCACCGGTTCGGTGCGTGCCGGGATCGAAGTCGCCCAAGCCGCGGCCGCCGGCCTCAAGCGGGTGCATCTCGAACTCGGTGGTAAGGCCCCGGTCGTGGTGTTCGATGACGCCGACATCGCCGCCGCCGCCGAGGGGATCGCCATCGCCGGCTACTTCAACGCCGGGCAGGACTGCACCGCAGCCACCCGTGTCCTCGTTGCCCCCGGCGTCTACGACGACTTCGTCGCCGCCCTGGCCGAGCAGGCCGCCGGGACCGTCACCGCCGGCCCGGAGAACGAGGAGGCCCTGTACGGGCCGTTGAACAACACCAACCAACATCAACGGGTGGCCGGCATGGTCGCCCGGACCCCCGATCACGCCACCATTGCGGCGGGCGGCCATGCCGTCGCCGGCCCCGGCTACTTCTTCGAGCCGACGGTGATCGCCGGATTGCAGCAAACCGACGAGTTGGTGCAGGACGAGGTGTTCGGCCCGGTGATCACGGTACAGCGGTTCACCGACGAGGACGAGGCGGTTCGCTGGGCCAATGGTGTCAAGTACGGGCTCGCCTCCAGCGTATGGACCAAGGACCACGGCCGGGCGATGCGGATGGCGAAGCGGCTCGACTTCGGGTGCGTGTGGATCAACACCCACATTCCGCTGGTCGCCGAGATGCCCCACGGCGGCTTCAAGAACTCCGGCTACGGCAAGGACCTGTCGATGTACGCGATGGACGACTACACCCGGGTCAAGCACGTCATGACCAACCTTGGCGCCTGAGGGAGCAACCGCATGACATCTCACGAACGCCCCTTTGGTCGCTGTCTGGAAGATTTCACGGTCGGCGACGTCTATCGGCACTGGCCGGGCAAGACGATCACCGAATACGACGACCATCTGTTCTGCATGATCACGATGAACCACCACCCGTTGCACACCAATGACTGGTTCGCCGCCAACAGCGTCCAGGGCCGTAACGTGGTCGTCGGCAACCTCGTCTACTCGCTGGTGTTGGGCATGAGCGTGCCCGACGTGTCCGGTGCGGCGATCGCCAACCTCGAGGTCGAGACGTTGCAGCACAAGTTCCCGACCTTCCATGGCGACACGATCCATGCCGAGACCCGGGTGCTCGACGTGAAGGAGTCGTCGTCGAAGCCTGACCGGGGGATCGTGACGGTGGAAACGAAAGGATTCAACCAAGACGGCAAGGAGGTCTGCTACTTCCGCCGCCGGGTGATGGTCTGGAAGCGCGATTCGGCCCCCGCCCGCCAACGGCCGTATGACGGTGTCGACGTGTGGGGCGACGCCTGATTCCGACGGTGGCGTCCGTCGCCGGCCTTCAGATCTCGCCCGGGTTGGCTGACGACACGTTGGTCTGGGGAGTGCCCCGCCTACGCGACCTGCCGTGGCGCCGCACCCGTGACCCGTGGTGGATACTCGTGTCGGAGGTGATGCTGCAACAGACGCAGGTCGACCGGGTGATTCCCAAGTGGCTGGCGTTCGTCGACCGGTTCCCGACGCCGGGGGCCTGTGCCGAGTCCGACCTCGGCGACGTGCTGCGCCTCTGGCACGGTCTCGGCTACCCGAGGCGGGCCCGCAATCTGCAGGCGGCGGCCGTGGCATGCGTCGACCATCACCGCGGTCGTGTGCCCGCTGATCTCGCCGACCTGCTCGCCCTACCCGGCGTCGGGCCGTACACCGCACGGGCCGTGCGAGTCTTCGCCTACGAGTTCGATGATGCTGTTGTCGACACGAACATCGCTCGCGTGTACGCCCGGCTGGCCGGTACGCGTCTGACCGCTCGACAGGCCCAGTCGGCGGCCGACGCCTGTGCCGTTGCCGGTGAGGGGTGGGCATGGAACCAGGTGATGATGGACCTCGGGGCGCAACTCTGTCGGCCACGCATCCCGGATTGTGAGCGTTGCCCGCTGAGGGCCGCCTGCGCCTGGGCCCGGGCGGGAAGGCCGGATCCCGATCCGGCGACCGGCTCGGCAGGGGTGAGCACGCCCCAGGCCCGTTTCGAAGGATCCGACCGTCAGGCTCGTGGTCGGCTGATGGCTGCCCTCAATCACGGCCCGGTTGGATTGGAGCAGCTCTCCGACGTCATGCGAGTCGCCGACGAACGGGCTCGCCGGTTGGCTGCCGCGTTGATCGAAGAAGGGCTGGTTGTCGAGTCGGCGGCTCGGTTGAGACTCCCCTGACCCGCCGGCTGGCGGGAGGCACCGCTGGATGGCACGCAGTCAGGCTGGGAGTGGATTGTCGGAAATGAGCCATACGGCGACGTCGAACAGTACGTCGGTGGTCACCGAGCTGAAGATGCACACCCGACCGTTGTCACCGAATCCGGTCGTCACCATGTTGGCGACGATGTCGCCGCGGTGGACGTTGAGGTTGGAGACGTCGGGAACCACAGTGCCGCACGGATACATCGTCAGATAGCCGTCGCCGAGCGGGCCGACGGCAGTGAGCGTGCCGATGATCCCGAATCGGGACGAGGTCGCCGCCCCACCCTCGGGAGATGGTCCCACGACGGTCACGGCAAGTTCCTGTCCCGCAGCGATGGCCGTGGTTCGCCGTGTGTCCACCGCCCGGAACGGCACGACGGTTTCGAGTTTCGACAGGCCTGCTCGCGCCACGGCTTGGAGGTCGACGATCACGTCGGTGGCTACCGAGGAGTACACGCACATGACGCCTGGCCCGCCGACCGGGTTGGCGACGATGGCGCCCGCGGCGACGTCGTGTCCGGCCGTCGTGTTGAGATTCGATGCCTCGGGTCGCGTTCCGTCGCACGGACCGGGGAACACGGTGAGGTACCCGGCTCCCGCCGGGCCGACCGCAGTGACGTTCACCGCCAGCAGGCCCGAGCCGCGCACCTCATCGACCCGGCCGGCATCGACCGCAAGGGTGTCGCCCGCGGCCAGCCGGCGGTTGTCGGGCAGCACGTGTCGGCTGCCGGGCCGAGTGTCGATCAACCGCATCGGCACCGGGAGCGCGACGAGTCCCTCACCTCCGGGGGCGAGCCACCCCGATGCGTCGACGAGTACGTCGGTCGCCGCGTCGGCGTAGACGCACAGGGCCCCGCCGGTCCCCAATCCGATGACCGCGGAGTTGGCGACCGTCGACCCGGCCGGGGCATTGACGATCGACGTATCGGGTCGGATGGTCCCGCACGGGAAGGCGGTCAGGTACGTCTCGGAGCAGCTGTCGACGGCGGTGACGGTGACGACGACACCGACTGCCTCGCCCGGTATGCCAGACCTCCCGGCCACCGGGATCGCCACTACGCCATGGGACTTCACCACCGATGCGAGCCGTCGAGTGTCAAGCAGCCGCACCGGTGCAGGCAGCGCAAACATCCCCAGCGCGTCGGGCAGCGCCGGCGCGGTCGTCGGGATCGGCGCTTCGACGGGCTGCTCCGACGGTGCCGCCGCCGGGCACCGGGCCACTGGCCCCGGCGACCCCGCCAACCGGTCGAGGGCATCGCCGATCAGGGAGGCCATCGCCTGTGTGCCGGCCGGTGTCAGATGCAGGCCGTCGGTGCCGGTCCACTCGGGATGCCGGTCGGCCTGCGTGTTCCAGTCGATGATGCTCAACTCCGGATAGACGGCGAGTTTGTCGCGGAGTATCGCGTTGTGGGCGGCAAACGTCGGCGACAGCGGCCCGGCTGCGTGGTAGGTGATCCAGGCGACATGGGCGATGCCGCGGTGGCGGGCCTCGCCGATGAAGGTATCGATCGCCGTGGCGATCGAACCGTCGTTGTACCCAGCCCCGATCACGAGCGTCGGGTACGAACCGGGATCGGCCTGGAGGACGTCCAGCGCAGTCGTCGGCGTGCTGCCCTGATAGGCGCAGCTGCGGGCGATCAACCGGCGGCACACCTTGGCGTCGATCGTGAACGGGTGGCGTGCGGTGAGTGTCGCCCGGGCGCCCACGGAGGTCTCGAGGGCGTTGAGCACCGAGTCGCCGATGATCAGCGCCTCGGCCGACCGGCCGTCGGTCGGCCCGGCCGCGGGGTTGGTCGGGTGGTTGGTCGGGGGGTTGGTCGCGGGAAGATTGGCCGGGGCGAATGACGCGGCGTGCGCCGACGTCGTCGGGGGCATCACGATGCCGACCAACCCCGCCACGAGCGCTTTTCCGCAGACTCGCTTCAGACGTCGGCTTGGCGCTGCCGGCATCATCCGCCCCGTGGGCAAAAGGCTATCCACGCCACTCATTGTGGCCGATGGGCCGCTTGGATCAACCGCGCGTGACGCCCCGGACGATCTGCTCGAAGGCGGCGTCGGCGTAGCCGCGCATTTCGTCGTCGGTCCGGTCCTGGATCGGGTGGGGGACGAAGACCCGGGCCGCGGGAAAGCCGAGCGCCGATGCCTGAGTCTCGGCTGCCTCGACGAACACGGCCGAGGCGACGAATACTCCCACGACGCCGCGGGCTTCGAGATCGCTGATGTCGTGCACACTGCACGACGTGCAACTGCCTCAATCGGCGAGGGCTTCGATGACCACCTCGCATTGGGTGGCGATCTCGTGGCGCAGGTCGACCGGCGCCGGCTTGGTGAACGTCGGCTTGCTGTAGCGCTTGACGATCGCTCCGGCCGCGACGAGTCGTTCCTCCAGCCGGTTGAGGAAGATGTCGCCCCGCGGCTTGGTGATGTCGAGCAGACCGACCCGTTTGCCGGCGAGCGACGCCGGGCGTTCGAGCAGGGTTCGGGTGGCGACCACCCGTTCTGATGTCGGATCCAACACGGTGCTCACGGCACGACCTCCTTGGTGACGGGTTCGCTGCCGGTCTTGCCCGACGCCCACCCGCCGATGATGGCAGAAAATAGGCCGGCGGTTCCGCCGGCGTGGACGATCATCAGGCCGGTGGGGCGGAACTTGGGCAGGGTGTGCTCGGCGAATGCCGCCGGCATGCCCTCGGCCATTCCGCCCGCCCCGGCGACCAACTCGGCACCCGGGATCTGCAGGCGGGCATGGAGTTCCTCGGTGAGCCGGTCGCGGTCCCAACCGGACTCGGCGAACACCCTGGCGTGTTCCGGTCCGATGACGACGAGAGCGTCGAAGGCGATCACCAACTTGGAATGGTGCAGGCCACGAAGGCGATCGGCGAACGACGCGGCCAACGATTCGGCGGAGCGCGCTTTCTGATCGACGAGGCAATGCGGCCCCTCACCGGCGAACAGGGTGACGGCGTTGGCCCCCGGGGCCACACCGCGCGACACGCCGAACGGCTCCCATGGCGAGTCGACCTCGTTCTCGGGGAAGCAGAAGCTGAGCTTGCCCGGATTGCCGTGCGTCGCCCGATCGACGCCGCCCGGCCGTCCACCGCCGACGTTGCGGATCACCAGTTGCAGGGCCCGCCCGATGGTCATGTTGGCGCGGTTGCCCTGGCCGAGCACGTTGCCGTCGGGGTTCATCCCGATCGCCCGGGTTCCGGGGCCCGAACAGATCACCACCGGCCCGACGGGCATCGTGGTGGCGAGTACCCCGTGGATGTTGAACTCGTCGGTGCACGCCGCCTCGACCGCGGCGATGACCCACGGCAGGTACTCGGGCTTGCAGCCGGCCATCACCGCGTTGATGGCGATCTTCTCGACGGTGACGTCGACCAGATCGGGAGGCACGACTGCAACGATGTCGTTGGGGGCTCGGGTGGTGCCCTGCAGCATGCGCAGGACACGCTCCTCGGTCGGTGGCACCACGGGGAGGCCATCGGTCCAGCCGCGCTCGAACATCGCCTCGATCTCGTCCTCCAACTGGGCGAACTCGACCCGGCGGGCGGCGAGCAGCGAACCGGAGTATCGGGCCCGCAGAGCATCGACGCGGTCGGGATCTACCGACATCGAGCCACAGCCGGGGCGAAACGGCGGCAGATCGGCACCGATGTCGTCACGGCCGGTGACCCGCTGCCACTCCGTGCGCAGCCAGCCGACGGTTCGATCGATCTCCACGCCGTCGACCACTCGTATGACCGTCGGGACCGTCTCGATATCGTGGTGCCAGCTGAGCGCCAAGCCACCGTCCATCGTGTGGGCCAGGTCGCCGAGAAACGTCGGATCATCCTGCACATAGACGGCGACGGGCTCGTCGGCGGCAACCAGCGAGGCGAGCACCGGCACCACCATCCGACACGTCTCGCACTCCTGTTTGACGACGATGACCAGGCCGTCGGGCAGGACCGGGGCAGAACTGACGCTCACGGGGCCGAAGGTACACCCCGACGTGCGACCAACATCACACGAACGCGACGTGGACATCGGGTGTCGGGGTGTTTACCGTGGGCGACCAGCATGGGGACTTCCGATTGTTTCTCGGTCACGTTCCATGGTGTGCGTGGTTCCACGCCCTGCCATGGCCCGGAGATCGCCCGCTACGGCGGCAACACCTCGTGCGTGTCGTTGGCGATGCCGGGCGAGGCACCGATGATCTTCGATCTCGGGACGGGTCTGCGCTATTTCGGTCTCACTCAGCCGACCGACGGATCGTTTCGGGGCACCTGTCTGCTCTCACATCTCCACTGGGATCACACCCAGGGTCTGCCGTTCTTCACGCCGATCCTCCGGCCCGGTGCGGAACTCGAGGTGTATGCCCCGATGCAGGAGGACGGCCGGCCGGTCTGGCGGGCGATCCGCGCCTTCATGCAACCCCCGCATTTCCCGATCTCGCTCGAACACATCCCCGGTTCGGTGCGGTTCCACGACATCGGCGACGACGAGTTCCAGGTGGGAGGGGCGACCGTGATGGCGCGGCTCGTCCCCCACGTCGGCAACACGCTTGGCTACCGGGTGACCCACTCGGACCGCAGCGTCGCCTACCTGTCGGATCATCAACAACCGTACGACGGTTCGTTCGGCATCGCCGATGGGGCCCGTGAGCTGGTCGAAGGCGCCGACCTGGTGATCCACGACGCCCAGTACACCGAGTCGGAGTTCGCCCTGAAGTACAACTGGGGCCACTGCACCGTCGACTATGCGGTGCGGCTGGCGGCCGAGTGCCGGGTGAAACGGCTGGCGCTGTTCCACCACGACCCGATCCGCGGTGACGACGCCGTCGATCGTCTCGCCGCCGCCGCGTGCCGGCTGGGCCAGTCGCTCGGCGTCGAGGTGTTCGCCGCCCGCGAGGGTCTCACCATCGAGCTCTAGAAGTGTCGAGCGCCCATTGATCGATCCGGTGGCTTCGTAGATGTCGGTCGTCGACGTCATCCGGGTCGTGCTCGGGCTGGTGATGCTTGCTGCCGGCATCGGCAAGCTTGCCAACCGTTCGTGGCCCGACCAGGCCCGCCTGCTCGGCGCGCCGCTCCCGCTCATCCCGTTCGTCGCTCCGCTGGAGGTCGTGCTCGGCGCGGCGCTCGTTGCCGGGATTGCCGTTCGTGTCACGGCAGGCGCGACGGCCGGGCTGCTGGCGATGTTCACGATGCTCCTCGTCCTTCGCCTTCGACAGGGAGCCCATCCGTCGTGTGCCTGCTTCGGCGGTCGGCGGCCCCGCCCCATCGACGGCTGGTCGGTCGTTCGCAATCTCGTGCTCATCGCCGGCGCGCTGACCGCGTCGACCGTGGGGTAGCCGTCAGTTCGGTGACCCGGACCGCCTGTTCTCCACGCTCCTATTGGTCCTCGCTTGGCGGCCATCGGTCCCCCATCTGCGCTACTGATCGTCCGAAGAGCTGGCGAGGAGGAAGGCGAGGACGCGGGCCTCGTCGCGCCAGGCGTCGTAGCGGCCCGACGGACCGCCGTGGCCGGCGCCCATCTCGGTGCGGAGCACCAGCGGTCCGGCGATCGTCGCCTCGGCCCGCAGGCGAGCGACCCACTTCGCCGGCTCGTGGAACAACACTCGAGGGTCGTTGAGCCCGGCCGAGACGTACATCGGTGGGTACTCGACCCCGGGCTTCACCTGGTCATATGGCGAGTACCCGAGCATGTAGCTCGCGTACGGCTCGGCTCGCGGGTCGCCCCATTCCTCCCACTCGCCCACGGTCAACGGCAGGCTCGGGTCGCTCATCGACGACACGACATCGACGAACGGCACCTCGGCGACCACCGCGGCGAACAGGTCGGGACGCATGTTGACCGACGCGCCGACGAGCAGGCCGCCGGCCGATCCGCCGCGGATCGCCACCGGCCCGGACACCCCGGAGGCGACGAGGTGTTGGGCGCAGGCGATGAAGTCGGTGAACGTGTTGCGCTTGGCCAACAACTTGCCGTCGAGGTACCAACGCCGCCCCATCTCACCCCCGCCGCGAGGGTGGGCCAGGGCGAAGACCCAGCCCCGATCGAGGAGCGACAACCGGGCGGCCGAGAACCACGGCGGCACCGACGCCTCGTATGAGCCGTAGCCGTAGAGCACCGTCGGGGCAGTGCCGTTTTCGGCCGTGCCAACATGGTGGACGATGTCGAGCGGCACCTTCGTGCCATCCGGAGCGACCGCCCATTCACGTCGCGACGAGTACTTCGACAGATCGACGCCGGGCACGGGGGTGCGCTTGAGCATCGTTCGTTGCCCTGTGGCGACGTCTTCCTCGAAGACGGTCAGCGGGGTGGTCAACGACTGGTACGTGAACCGCAGCGTCGTTGTGTCGTACTCGGGGTTGGCGTCCAATTCGACGTCGGACGGTTCGCTGCCCGTGTCGATGATCCGCTCGGTACCGTCGGTGAACAGCACGCGCAGCCGAGGCTGCCCGTCGCACCACTCGCCGATCACCAGCTGCCCGGCGAAGGCGTCGGCCGAGTTGATCCGCCGGCCGGGAACGTGCTCCACCAACGTCGTGGGCGGCTCCGCGCCGCCCGTCGTCGGCACGGTCGAGATCTGGAAATCCTCGGAGCCGTGGGCGTTGTTGACGATGACGAACACGTCGCCCCATGGTTCCACCTGGTACTCCACCCCGTCACGGCGTCCGAGGACGGAACGTGGCGGTTGCCCGGGATCGGTCGTTGGTATCACGAACATCTCGTTGGTCGTGCGCGAACCGACGCCGATCACGATCCAGCGTTCGTCACGCGATCCGTCGACGGTAAGGGCGAAGCGCTCGTCGTCCTCCTGGTAGACGAGTGTGTCATCGGCTTGGGCGGTGCCCAGAAGGTGCCGCCAAACCTGGAATGGCCGCATGGCGTCGTCGGGGACGGTATAGAACACCGAGGCGTTGTCGGCCGACCACGCCAGGCCGTAGTACACGCGGGTGATCAGGTCGTCACGGTCGGCTCCGCTGCGCAGGTCGCGGATGCGCAGGTCGTATTCCTCACCGCCACCGGTGTCGCTCGACCAGGCAAGGAGATGGCCGTCGGGGCTCACCTCGAACCCGCCGAGCTCGAAGAAGTCGTGGCCGACGGCTTCGATGTTCTCGTCGATCAGCACGTGCTCGGTGGCGGTCTCGCGAGTCGTCCCACGGCACCGCACCGCGTAGTTCGAACCTTCGATCGTCCGGCTGGCGTACCACCAACCGCCATGACGGACGGGTACCGACTCGTCGGTCTCCTGAATCCGGCTGCGGATCTCGCCGAACAGCTGCTCGACGAGGTCCTCATGGGGAGCGAACCAGGCTGCCGCGTAGTCGTTCTCGGCGGTGAGATAGGCAATCGTCTCCGGGTCGGTCTTTTCGGCCAGCCACGCCCACGGATCGGCGGTGTCACCGGTCGGTCGCGACCACACGTGGTGGCGGCGGGGCGCGACGGGAGCCGGCGAGAAGGAGGTGGTTTCCATCCCCTTGAAGCTATCCGGGGCTCGTCTCAGCGTCCCGGGGCGGAGCCCGGTATCTTGATGATGCATGCGGGTGTGGATCGATCAGGACCTCTGCACCGGTGACGGCCTGTGCGTCGATCGCTGTCCCGACGTGTTCGTGCAGTTGGAGGACGGCATCGCCTACGTCGCCGACTTCGGCCAGCCGCTCAACGATCCCGGCAGCTCAGGCAGCCTCGCCGTTGTGCCACCCTGGTACGACCGGGCCGTCGTCGAAGCCGCCGAGGTCTGCCCCGGCGAGTGCATTTTCATCGAACCCGACTGAGCCGACGACAGCACGGAGTTCAACGATGCCAAACGACCATGCCCGTTGGCTAGGGTCGGGGTGTGAGCTTTGATTCGTCGCACTTCCGCCAGGTTCTGGGTCATTTTCCGACCGGGGTGACGATCATCACCGGTATGGCCGACGGGGTTCCCGCCGGGCTCACGATCGGATCGTTCACGTCGGTCTCGCTCGACCCTCCGCTCGTCGGCTTCCTGCCGATGGACTCGTCGGTCAGCTGGAAGGCGATCGAGACGTCGGGCTCGTTCTGTGTCAACGTGCTCGGCATCGATCATGCCGAACTGTGCTGGCGGTTCGCCAAGTCCACCGACGACGACAAGTTCGAGGGCGTCGACTGGGCACCGGCTCCGAGTGGCTCCCCGATTCTCGCCGGTGCGGTGGCGTGGATCGATTGCACCATCGAGTCGGTGCAGGAGATGGGTGATCACCTGTTCGTCCTCGGCCGGGTTCACAACCTCGACAAGTGGGACGGTGCCGAGCCTCGGCCGCTGCTGTTCTTCCGCGGCAAGCTCGGCGAGTTCACGCCGCTCTGAGCCGGCGGGCGCTGACCACGCCCGGCACGATCGGGAGCCAGAAACTCACGAGCCGGTAGACGAGCACGGCGGCCAGCGCCACCGGGCCGACGACACCCGCTGTGGCGAAGCCGGCGATCATCGCCGCTTCCGTGGCGCCCAATCCGTTCGGAGTCGGGGCCGCCGCGGCGACGGCCCGGCCGGTGAGATAGATCGATGCGATCGTGAACCACGAGGCCTCGGCGCCGACCGATCGACAGGCGAACGCCAGGGCGACGACGTTGCACGCAGTGACCGCAGTCGCTGAGCCGACGAGTACCCGGAGACGATGGGGGTCGTGCAGGATTGCGGTGACGGCCCGCCGGGCGCGGCGGAGCATGGTGCGAAGACGCCCCTGTGGCTGGGTCAGGGCGGTGGCCCCGGCCAGCGCGATCATGGCTGCGCCGATGCCGAACAGCAAGGGGAGGGGTATCTCGACCTGTCCTCCGGTAACGACGGTCGTGACGGTGAGGGCAGTGACGTGGACCGTTGCGCCGATGAGCCCGACCGTACCCAGGGCGGCGGCTGCTTCGGGTGGGGTGACTCCATGGCGGCAGAGGTAGAGCGACTTCACGCCGACGCCGCCGATCCCGCCGGGTGCGAACCGGTTGGCGGTGCTGGCGGCCAGTTCGAGCTGCATCATCCGGCGGATCGGGAGTCGGTGCCCAACCGCCGCCCGCAACCCGTATGCGCTGGCGACGCAGGTCGTCAGGGTGGCGATCACACAGGCGGCCAACCAGCCGGGCTGGGCATGGCGGACGTGGCCGAGGGCGAGACGCACCGAATGGAGCCGGGGCAGCATCAGCAGTACGCCGACGGCGATGGCCGCCACGGTGGCCGCAGTCGTCGCACGGCTTGCCCAGCGCACGCGCTGTGCACGCGTGCCGGGAGGGTTCGATCCGATCGACCGAGCTGATGCGGACTCCGAATATTCGTCGCTCGTCGCGAGCGCCGCGTCGGCGACATCTGTCGTCATCAGCGTGCTCAGTTCCGCCATTTCAACCCATCCTCAACTCCTCGGCCCTGTCCCTAGGTTGGCCCGGATCGGCGGCGATTACTCCGCGCTCGGACCGTTCGGGTCGGATGGACCATGGGATTTTCTTGCCAAAGGTGTCGGAGTCAACACTGTGTGTGCTTGCAACGGAGGGATCGGCAGGGCGATCGTGAACGTGGTGCCGGAGCCCACGGTCGATTCGACCGTGACCGACCCTCCGTGGGCGACGACGAGCTGTCGCACGATGGCCAGGCCGAGTCCGCTTCCTCCGGTGGCCCTGGTGCGCGAGGCGTCGGCGCGCCAGAATCGTTCGAGCACCCGGGGCAAATGCTCGGCGGCGATCCCCTCTCCCGTGTCGGTCACCGTGATGGCAGCTCCCGTTTCGGTGCGGCGCAGGCGAACGGTGACGGCGCCCGACGACGGCGTGTGGCGAATCGCATTCGACACCAGATTCACGACCACCTGGCGGAGTCGACGAGGGTCGCCGTCGACGACGATCGGCGCGTCGTCCGCCGGGAGATCGGTACTCAGCCGAACATCGGCGAGGCTCGCCGCCGGCAGATGGGCGTCGACCGCCCGCTGGAGCAACTCGGCCAAGTCGACCGGCTGACGATCAAGGGCCAGGTGGCCGGCCTCGGCGAGCGACAGGTCCTGGAGGTCGTCGACGAGGGCCTGAAGGTTGGTCGCCTCCTCGTGCAGCGAACCGATGACCTCGGGATTGGGCTCCACAACTCCGTCCTGGATCCCCTCGAGCCAGCCCCGAAGATTGGCCAGCGGCGAGCGCAACTCGTGGGCGACGTCACTGGTCAAGGTTCGGCGGGCCTGGTCTGCGGCCTGGAGCGAACCGGCCATCTCGTTGAACGTCGTACCGAGCTGAGCCAACTCGTCCCGCCCACGAGTCTCGGCCCGAGCCGCCAGGTCGCCACCGTTCATGCGGGCCGCAGCGGTCGTCAGCGATCCGATCGGGCCGAGCATCCGTCGGGCGGTGAGGAACATCGCCGCCGCGGCGGCCAGGACGGGCAGCACGACGGCGAGCCAGAATCTCAACGACCACGCCGAGGGGAACAACGGCGGCGACTGATCGCGGTATCCGACGAACAGTTGCACCGGCTCGATGGTCGCCGCGGTTGCCAGCTCGGGAAAGGAGATCGGTCCGCCGGGCGGGCCGCCCTGCTCACCCGGAATTGCAACGGTCGGGAGCCCGTTGACGAGACAGCTTCCGTCGACATGGAACCCGGTCGCGGCCTCGCTATCCGCCGGGGAGACGCCGATCGCTCCACCCGAACCGCTGATGCAATTGATGATGTTCGGAAAGTTGGCGCCGATCTGCGTGATCACCGTCGCGGACGGGTTCGGCATGAGCAGGCGACTGGTCGGATCGAGGGCGAACGCCTGACGGGGGAGGGGAACGGCGCGTCCGAATCGCAGCAGTTCGCTGTCGGCAAGCACTTTTCCTGCGGAATCGACGACGGCGATGCGCTCGTCGTATGTCAGGCTGAGCCGCTCGACGTCGTCGGCAATGTCGCTCCACCCGCCCTCAATGGCGGCGACGAGGCCGAGTTCGTCCTGTATGTCCCGCTCACGTTGGACGTCGCGGGTGATCGAGCTGCGGATCTCGCGCTCGGTCAGCCGCTGCACAGCGAAGCTGGCGACCAGCACCGTGAACAGGGCGACTCCGACCCCCACGAGCAGGAGTCGCATGCGCAGGCTGGCCAGCATCTATCGGCGCTCCGCCGGGACCCGTTCGGTGGTCCGAGCTGCGATGTCGGCCATCTTGTAGCCCACCCCATATACCGTGACCAGGTATTCCGGCCGGGTGGGATCGGCTTCGATCTTCTTGCGCAGATTCGCCACGTGAACATCGACGGTTCGTTCGAGGCCGTCGTAGTCGAAGCCGAACGCTGCCTCGAGGAGCTGCAGACGGGTGAACACCCGGCCCGGGTTGCGAATGAGTGCGAGCAGTATGTCGAACTCCCGCGGTATGCACTCGACGAGGTGGTGTCCCGGTGCGCCGCCACCATCAGGTCCGGCGCCGACGCCGACGCCGACTTGGCGACGGGCGGCATCAACGTGCAGATCGCCGACGACGTGAACCTCGGTGACGTTGCTGTGGCCGGCGCGACGCAACACCGCACGGACCCGGGCGACCAGCTCCCGTGGGCTGTACGGCTTGGTGAGGTAGTCGTCCGCACCGAGTTCGAGACCGAGAAGCAGATCGTCCTCCGTCGAGCGGGCCGTGAGCATGACGATGGCGACGTCGGTCCGCTCGTAGCGCAGGATCCGACAGACATCGAGACCGTCGACCTTCGGCATCATCACATCGAGGATCACAAGGTCCGGCTTGCGTCGCCGGACCTGTTCGAGTGCATCGCGGCCGTCGGTGGCGATCGCAACGGCGAATCCATCGCGCTCGAGGTACAGGCGGATGAGTTCGGCCTGCTTGGGGTCGTCCTCGGCGATCAGGATCCGTCCGGGCACAGCAGCGGCCTCTCGGGTGGTGGGCTCACGGGACAACCGACACTATGGCAACGAAGCCGGCACCGGGTTGCGGTGCCGGCCCGTCGCCCGGGCGGGTGCGCTGTCAGCTGCCGAGCGTTGTCGTCGGGGCGTCGGTCGCCGGCACCTCATCGGTCGGAGCGGGGTCGGCTTTGGAGATTCCGGGCAGGCCGACGCGGACGTTGATGTTGCCGATCGGCCCGTCACCGCACACCGATCCGCTCACCACGAAGCCGTCGTTGTGCTCCTTGAAGAACGTCTCGGCGACGGCATTCGCCGCATCATTCGTAAAGTCCCATTCAACGTGGCCGACGCCGGTCGGATCGTCCACGATCCTGGCATCGATACCCGCTTCGGTGAGGGCGGCAAGCAATGCCTGGTTGTCGGCTGCGATCCGTTCCTTGACGTCCTGGGGGAGGTCGGGCATCGCGAACGGGGGACCGGCAATGTCGCCCACAGTTCCGCCGGTCGCCGAGATCACCACCGTCCCAGGTCCGTCGACGCCACCCGATGCGCTGACCATGATGTTCGGCAGTCCGACGCCGAACCCGCCGGCCGGGATGGGCGGATCGCCGAACTTGTCGTGGAAGTACCGCTCGATCAGCGAGCGGACCTCGGTCGATGAAGGAATGTCCGGAGTGATGATGCCCTGATCGTCGGTGGTCGTGGAGACTTCGACGCCATGGTCGTGGAGATAGTCGACGAGCGCTTGGGTTTCGGCGTTGATCCGCTTCACGGCGTCGGCTGGGACGTCGATCCGGCTGTTGAAGGCGGGAACCTCGAACGGCCCGGGCGAGCCGCCCGCAGGCATTCCCGACCCGAACGTCGTGCACGCCGCAGCCGGCTCGGTACCCGATCCGGCTGCGGCAGCGGTTGCCGGCTCAACATCGGCGGAGCCGATCCGTAGAGCGGACGCGGCGACGACACGTGGGGCGGCATCAGTGGAAGCGGTTGCCCACACCCCCGCGCCACCGGCGAGCACAGTGGCTCCGGTGACGCCGGCGCAGAGGGCGAATCGGCGGGAGATCTTCATATTGTTCCTCGGTTTCGATGTGATTGGGGGGCGAGCTCGTTGCTCGTGGTCCCCAGAGTGCGCTCTGACCTGCGAAGAACTGATGAAGATGCCGTCAGGACTTGATATCGGAATCGAGCAGGCATTCGGCTCGGCGTCGGCGTGGATTCGGCGTGTTCGCCGCAGCCGATCGTCACCCTGTGTCCGAGAGTGGCGGGGCAGTAGCCTGACGCCATGGCGCGCCACCGCTTCGACCCCTACAGCCGTCTGACCACACCTCTGGTGCGTGAGGCCGGTGCGCTCCGCCCGGCTACGTGGGACGAGGCCCTCACCCGGGCCGCCGAGGGGTTCCGAGCAGCTCGCGACGATCACGGGCCGAACTCGGTGGGTGTGTTCTCGTGCTCGAAATCGACCAACGAGATGAACTTCGTCGCCCAGAAGTTTGCCCGCGTGGCCATCGGCACGAACAACATCGATTCGTGCAACCGCACTTGACACGCTCCCAGCGTGGTCGGTCTGGCCACAGTGTTCGGAGCCGGCGGCGGAACGTCGTCGTACGCGGAGATCGAGGACACCGATGTGATCCTCATGTGGGGTTCGAACGCCCGTGAGGCACACCCCATCTTCTTCCACCACGTGCTGGCCGGGGTACGCAACGGCGCCCAACTGATCGTCGTCGACCCTCGGCGCACCTCTACGGCCCAGTGGGGCGAGTTGTGGGCGGGCCTCAATGTCGGCACCGATATCGCCCTGTCGAACGCAATCGCCCGCGAGATCATCCACGCCGGGCTGGCCAATCAGGACTTCATCGCCCGATCGACGACAGGTTTCGAGGAGTACCGCCAGTCGGTCGAGGAATGGACCTTGGGGCGGGGAGCAGAGGTTACCGGCGTCCCCGCCGAGGTGATCCGCGATATGGCCCACGCCTACGCCCGAGCCGATCGCGCGCAGATCTGTTGGACGCTCGGGATCACCGAACACCACAACGCCGTCGACAATGTTCTGTGCCTCATCAACCTGGCCCTGCTCTGCGGCCACGTCGGTCGCCCGGGTTCGGGACTCAACCCGCTACGCGGACAGAACAACGTGCAGGGCGGTGGCGACATGGGGGCCATCCCCAACCGCCTGGCCGGGTTCCAAGACATCCTCGATCCCGAAGTTCGTTCGAAATTCGGCGATGCCTGGGGTGTCACGATCCAGGACCGCTACGGCTGGCATCTCACCCAGATGTTCGAGGCGATGGAGCGCGGCGAGATGAAGGCCGTCTATGTGATCGGCGAGAATCCGGCGCAGTCCGAAGCCGACAAGCAGCACACCGTGCATCTGTTGCAGGGCCTCGATCACCTGGTGGTGCAAGACATCTTCCTCACCAAGACCGCTCAGTTGGCCGACGTGGTGCTCCCCGGGTCGGCGTCGTGGTGCGAGAGCGAGGGCACCGTCACCAACTCCGAGCGCCGCGTTCAACGCACCCGCAAGGCCATCGATCCACCCGGTGACGCCCGCGACGACATCCAGATCATTCTCGAGGTCTGCCGGCGGCTGGGTGCCGAGTTCAGCTACGCCTCATCCGAGGACATCTGGAACGAGGTTCGTTCGCTCAGCCCGATGCACGCCGGCATGTCGTACGCCCGGCTGGAAGCGCTCGGCGGCATCCAATGGCCGTGCCCGTCGGATGATTCGTTGGAGCCGTCGTTTCTCCATGGTCGGCTGTGGGCCGACAAACTGGAGGACCGCGGGCGGCTTGCCCCGTTCTCCGTCGTCATCGACGATCCGCCCGTCGACCAACTGTCCGACGATTTCCCCCTGCGCTTGACGACCGGACGCCGGCTGGATTCGTACAACACCGGCGTGCAATCGGGCGGTTTCGAGAGTCCTCTGCGTTTCGGTGAGACGATCGATGTGTCACCGGAGGATGCAATGCGACTTGGGTTGGGCGACGGTGAGGTCGTCAGCGTCGTTTCCCGTCGTGGCGCGGTGCTCGCCCCGGTGCGGTTCGACGACTCGCTGCGTCCGGGCCTGGTGTTCATGACCTTCCACTTCCCCGACGAAGTCGACACCAACGTCTTGACGATCGAGGCCACCGATCCGAAGTCGGGTACCGCGGAGTTCAAGGCCACCGCGGTCCGCATCGACCGGGTCGGTGATCGCCAACTCGTCGCCGGCGCCTGACGCACCGCGGGTCGGTGGTCCGACCTGCCCAGGAATCGCTCTCTATGCCATCGCCAGCCGGTAGCCGTGGTCTGGGACAACTGGGCCACACAGCACTTCGCGTCGGGGGATCACTATCCCGCGCACGATCGCGAGGTCCACCGGGTCACGGTGAAAACCGACGGGCGCATCGACGCCACAGGGCTCGGCTGACCACGACTGTGCCCGGCTCCCACCGCAGACGCATCTGGAACCGAGGATTGCCGACCATCTCGAACAGGGCGCCGAGCAGCGCGCGACTGTCCACCTCGGTCGTCCCGATCATCCGCGTCGTGAACGACTCGTTGACGTACACGATCCCGCGAGCCGACGACGGATGACGCAGCACGACCGGGTGTCGGGCCGAGTACGGATGATGTTGATCCCGGGAAATCCGTCGACCTGGCGGTACAGCGGATGCGATGCCCCCGGCAAGATCGATGCCGGCGACCTCTGCTCCGATGTAGGCGGTGATCGGGTGAACCTTCACCGGCGTGCTCCTGAACTGAACCGGGCCCGGTCTGCGGTGACCCAGGAATCGAGAGCGTGCCGGACGACGTGGCGGGGGGACCCGCCGGGACCAGCGCCGCACCCGTAGTACCGTTTCTGACGGGTCGTCAGAAACGGGATGCTACGCTCGGATTCCATGGCTGAGCTGCCCAAAATCATCTCCGTCGATGACCATGTCATCGAGCCCGCCGGTGTCTGGACGGACCGCTTGCCGGCCAAGTATCGCGACGTCGGGCCGCGCAACGTCAAGGTTCCGGTCAAGGACATGACATTTGTCGGTGGCAAGTTCACGGCGATCCCCGGCGACATCGGCGATCCGGGGCCGCTCGTCGATTGGTGGTTCTACGAGGATCTTCGCCGTCCATTGCTGCGCCTCGACACCGCCGTCGGGTTCTCCCGCGATGACATCACCCTGACGGGAATCACGTACGAAACCATGCGCCAGGGCTCGTACCTGCTGCCCGATCGTCTCGCCGACATGGACATCAACGGCATCGAGGCGTCGCTGTGCTTCCCGACGTTTCCCCGTTTCTGCGGTCAGACGTTCACCGAGGCCGCCGACAAGGACCTGGGTCTGCTGTGCATCAAGGCATACAACGACTGGATGGTCGACGAATGGTGCGGCTTGTCCGGTGGTCGGCTGATTCCCTTGATCATCGTGCCATTGTGGGATCCCCACCTGGCCGCCGCCGAGGTCCGCCGCAATGCAGCCCGTGGCGTCCACGCCGTGTGCTTCAGCGAGATCCCTCCGAACCTCGGCCTTCCGTCGATCCACGACAAGGACGGTTATTGGCTGCCGTTCTTCGAAGCGTGCAACGAATGCGACGTGACGATCAACATGCACATCGGTTCCGGTTCGAAGATGCCGTCCACCTCGCCCGACGCTCCCGCCGCGGTCGGCTCGACGTTGACCTTCGCCAACTGCTGCTTCTCGATGGTCGACTGGTTGATGTCGGGCCTGTTCACCAGGTTCCCCCGCCTCAAGATCGCCTACTCCGAAGGCCAGATCGGTTGGATCCCCTACATCCTCGAGCGGGCCGACACCGTGTGGCGTGAGAACCGCGGCTGGGGCGGCATCGCCGACAAGGTGCTCGAGCCGCCGTCGGAGCTGTTCAAGCGCCATGTCTACGGCTGCTTCTTCGACGACCCGCACGGGCTGAAGTCGCTGGTCGAGATCGGCGAGGACAACGTCACCTACGAGAGCGACTACCCGCACTCCGATTCGACGTGGCCCGACACCGCCAAAATCGCCGAGGAGCAGACTGCGGCGGCCGGCCTGACCGAGCAACAGATCTACAAGGTGATGCGCGGTAACGCGATCAAGATGCTCCAGCTCGACATCGTCTGACGTGGCGGTCTCCACGACGCCACAACTACTCTCCGCTGCAGCCGACCGATTCGGCGATGCCGAGGCGTTGGTCGACGACCAGATGCGGCTCTCGTTCGCCGGGCTGCTTGTCGCGGTTCGGGAGGCGACGAAGGGATTTCTCGCCGCCGGCGTCGGGCGAGGCGACCGCGTTGCCGTGTGGGCGCCGAACATGGGCGAATGGGTGATCGCCGCGCTCGCCGCCCAGGCCGCCGGTGCGGCAATCGTGCCGTTGAACACGCGGTTCAAAGGCCACGAGGCCGCCGACATTCTGGTGCGGTCGCGGGCCAAGGTGCTGCTCTGCGTCGACGGTTTCCTCGGTAACGACTATCCGGCGATGCTGACCGCGACCGGGGTCGGACTTCCCGACCTGGAGCACATCGTCGTGTTCCGGTCGTCGCGGCCGATGCTTGAGGTGCTGGACGTCGATGGAGACCGGCGACCCACTCGTTCGTCCTGGGCGGACTTCGTCAGCGCCGGCGCGGCGGTGCCGGACGACGCGGTGGATGCGGCAGCAGCAGCGGTGCAATCCGACGACTTGAGCGACATCATCTTCACGTCGGGCACCACGGGCCGCCCGAAAGGGGTGATGTGCACCCACACCCAGACGATTCGGGCGTTCGAGGCGTGGACCGGGGTGATCGGGCTGACCGAGGGTGACCGCTACCTGATCGTCAACCCGTTCTTCCACACCTTCGGCTACAAGGCCGGATTCCTCTCGTGTCTCATCCGCGGGGCGACGATCGTGCCCGAGCCGGTCTTCGATGTCGACAGGGTGCTTGCCAGGGTCGCCGCCGAGCGGATTTCGATGCTCCCCGGCCCGCCGACGCTGTACCTGTCGATTCTCGCCCATCCGAACCGCGCCGACTACGACCTGTCCACGCTCCGCTTGGCGGTGACCGGCGCGGCGGCCATCCCGGTCGAGATGATCCGCCGGATGCGTGAGGAACTCACGTTCAAGGTGATCGTGACGGGCTACGGGCTGACCGAGTCGACGGGTGTCATCTCGATGTGCCGTGCCGACGACGACCTGGAGGTGATTGCCTTGACATCCGGTCGGGCGATTCCCGACGTCGAGATGCGCATCGTCGACGACGACAACCACGAGCTGCCTCCCGGGACCCCGGGCGAGATCGTCGCCCGCGGCTACAACGTCATGCAGGGTTATCTCTACGATCCGGCCGCAACGGCCGAGACGGTCGACGTCGAGGGCTGGCTCCACACCGGTGACATCGGTTGGATCGATGAGGCCGGCTACGTACGGATCACCGACCGCAAGAAGGACATGTACATCGTCGGCGGGTTCAACGCCTATCCCGCCGAGATCGAGAACGCGTTGCTTTCGTGCCCCGGCATCGCCCAGGTCGCCGTCGTTGGCGCCCCCGATGACCGGATGGGCGAGGTCGGCGTGGCCTTCGTCGTCCCCCGCTCCGACTCGACCGTCGAACCCGACGCCGTGATCGCCTGGGCTCGTGAACGGATGGCCAACTACAAGGTCCCCCGCCATGTCCACCTCGTCGACGCGTTACCGATCAACGCCAGCGGCAAGGTACTCAAGTACGAGCTGCGCCAACGACTGCGCGGTGAGTCCGGATCGGTGAGACCAGTCGACCAGCCGAGGCCGCCTGCATTGGAGTGATGGTCGCGTGGTTCGATTCTGGCGACCGTTTCGGGTGTCATGGCACCGGAGATGGTCGCCGGTGGCCGTCTGACCCCGGTCCGGGCGATGGAATACGTCGATTCTGACGGCGCGACGGTACGCGATTGCGGGGAAGGGCGATCTCGGCTGATCGCGAGCGACATCACGGACCGCTGTGAGCTCGCAACCGGCTGAATGTCAGATGGTTGCGGCCGCGGCGAGGTCGGGGAACACCTTGGAGACCTTGGCGGTGAGCCAGTCGCCGTAGGTGCCGCCGACGTTGCGCAGGTCGGCGAGGTCCCAGCGCTGCCTGGAGTCGTTCGGGGTGGTCCAATCGTCGTGCAGCTCGATCGGATCGATCGTTGCGTCCCAGCCCGGGTCGAGGAAGAAGGGAAACGACAGCCGGTCGCCGGTCGCGTGGTTGCGGACCCGATGCGGGGTTGATCGGTAGCGGCCGGCCGTCAACCGATCGAGCATGTCGCCGAGGTTGCAGACGAGTAGCTCCGGGTCGGCCGGGACCTCGAGCCACGAACCATCGGGCCGCTTGACCTCCAGACCGGGCCGGCCGTCGTGGGCGAGCAGCGTGAGCAGGCCGTAGTCGCTGTGCTCGCCGACGCCCCAACGATCGGCACCGTCGGGTCCGGTCGGGTGGGGTGGATAGCGGAAGATGCGAAACAGGGCGGTCGGGTCCGAGGCCAGTCCGACGCGGAAGAAGTCGGCGTCGAGCCCGAGACCCACGGCCATGGCGGCGAGCGCCTGCTGGCCGACGGCCTCGACCGCGGCCATCCACGCTTCGACGGCCGCTCGCAGCCCGGGCAGTTCGACGGGCCAGACGTTTGTGCCATGCAGCGGAAGGCCGGCGACCACCGACGGATGATCGGGCGGCAGGTCGCGTCCCGCGTAGAAGCCTTCCTTGAGATCGGCGACGCCCGAGGTCAGCTCGCCTTCGAGCGGGAACCAGCCGCGCCACGCCCGACCCGAGTTGGCCATGGCAATCGCCGCCTTCGCCGGCATTGGCAGGGCGAAGAACTCCCGAGCGACTGCATCCATCTCGAGCCGCAACGAACGGGCGACGCCATGTCCGGCAAGCAGGAAGAACCCGACGTCGCGACACGCTCGGTCGATGCGCGTTGGGGCATCGGACGCTCCAAGGTCGACGATCGGAACCATCGCCCGAGGTTACGTCGGCTCGGCCCTCCGTATAGCGCCCTCCGGTATGGCGCCCAGACCCGGCGATCGACGAAGTCGGCCGGCACGAGGCTTCCGGCGACCGTTTCGGGCGTCGGGACCACCCGAAACGGTCGCCGGTATCGGTCGCCGACGTCCAAGGTTGGGCGAGGAGCGGCGGAAGGCGGGGTGACCAGCCGGCAGAGAATCAGCGGAGAATCGGCAGGACGGTCGGTAGAAAATCGACGGCCACGACCACGCGGCCCGTGTTGTGGCCCGTAGAATCATCGCTGAAGGGGAGTATCCCGCGAGGTCCGTCGTCATCACGTTTCCCAGGAAACCGGCGCGACCAGCCCGTCACCTGGGCGGAGAGACCTTCCGGCCGATGCGTCAGCGTCGGGCTGGGAGTCCCGCGTGATTCGCAGTTCGGCAACTCGCATCGGCCGCGACATCCGACCAGGTGTGCATCCAAGGAGACTTCATGCTGCTCGCAGCTGCCGATTCGAACCGTGACTTTGTCGACCTCAGCGTGCCGATGTGGGGGTGGTTCGCGCTCGTCGCTGTCCTCGGCGTGATGTTGTCGATCGATCTCTACCGCCATCGCGACGACCACGAACCCACACCGAAGGAAGCACTCGGCGAGTCGATGGTCTGGGTGGCATGCGGCCTTGCGTTCGGCGGCGTGATTCTGGCTACCTTCGGCAGCGGTGCATTCGGGGAGTATCTGAGCGGCTATCTCATCGAGAAGTCGCTGAGTGTCGACAACGTGTTCGTCTGGTCGATGCTGTTCACCACGTTGGCCATCCCCCTGAAGTATCAGCACCGCGTACTCTTCTGGGGCATCTTCGGGGCGCTGACCCTCCGGGCACTGTTCATCGGCCTGGGCAGCGCGTTGATCGCCAAGTTCTGGTGGGTGCTGCTGGTCTTCGGGGTGTTCCTGATCCTGACCGGGATCAAGATCATCCGGCATCGCGACGACGAAGGCAACGATGGCGCGACCCGAGGCTTGGGATTCCTGCGCCGGATCATGCCCGTCACCGACACGCTCGACGGCCACCGGTTCTTCACCAAGGTGAACATGAAGCGGGCGGCCACGCCGCTGTTCGCCGCCCTCGTCGTCGTCGAGGTGACGGATCTGATCTTCGCCCTCGACTCGGTGCCGGCCATCCTGGCGGTGTCGCACGAGCCGTTTCTCGTCTTCGCCTCCAATGCCTTCGCTATTCTCGGGCTGCGGGCGATGTATTTCCTGCTGGCGAATGCCCGGGAGAAGTTCCGCTACCTGTCGCACGCGCTCGGCGGTGTGTTGATCTTCGTCGGCGTCAAGATGGCCGTCTCGCACTGGTACCACCTCGACACGTTCGTCGCCCTGGCGGTGATCATGGTGATGCTGGCTGTCGCGATCGCGCTGTCGATCCGCCGCAACTCCCGACCCGGGCCCGACGACCGGCCGCGGCATACCATCCCCTCAGACGTGCGAGAGGGGACAACGTGAGAGGGATCGTCTACGACGGCACCACGACCAGCCTGGTGACCGACTTGGAACTGCGCGCTCCAGGGCCACGTGACGTGATCGTTCAGATCGCCGCAGCCGGACTGTGCCACAGCGACCTGTCGTACATGGGCGGGATGTACCCGGTGCCGTCACCGGGGGTGTGCGGCCACGAGGCGGCCGGGGTCGTGGCCGAGGTCGGCTCGGCGGTCACCCATGTACAGCCGGGAGATCACATCATCGTGGCCACGCTCGCCGCCTGCGGCATGTGCCAGTACTGCCACGACGGGCGCCCGACCGCCTGTCGGGCGACGCTGGGGAACTGGAGCCAGCCGTTCACTCTCAACGGCGACCCGATCTACAACTTCGCAGCGACCAGTGCATTTGCCGAACGGACGGTCGTCCGCGACATCCAATGTGTCAAGATCCCCGACGATGTGCCCCTCACATCGGCTGCCCTCGTCGGCTGCGGCGTGGTGACGGGTATGGGAGCGGTGTTCAACCGCGCCAACGTCAAGCGCGGTCAGTCGGCGGTCGTGTTCGGTGTCGGCGGCGTCGGCCTGAACGTGATCCAAGCATTGAAGGTGCAAGGGGCGACGACGATCATCGCCGTCGATACCGTGGCCGACAAGGAGGCCTTGGCTCACCAATTCGGGGCGACGCACTTTCTCGACGGCCGTCGTGACGACATCATCGACGCGGTGATCGGCATCTGTCCGTACAACGCCACCATGCCCCGCGGCCCGTTCAACGGGGGTGGGGTGAACTGGGCGTTCGACTGTGTCGCTCACCCGCAGGTGACGTGGAACGCGCTCGAATGCCTCGATTGGGAGGGCAACGTCGTGGTCATCGGGGTGTCGGGGCAGACCGCCGAGTTCCACGGACTGTACGGACGGCTGACCCAGGTCGACCGGGGCATCATCGGCTGCCGGTACGGCACGATCTCGCCCCATCGCGATATCCCCCGGATCATCGAGCTCTACCGCCGTGGCGAGGTGTTGCTCGACGAGTTGGTCAGCGCCCAGTTCCCCGTCGAGCAGTGGCAGGATGCCGTCCACGCGATGGAAGCCGGCCGCGTCGCTCGCGGCGTGCTGACCTTCTGAGATCCGACGGCGCAGCGAGGATCGCGTGATGCACGAAGTGAATCCGGCCGGGCTGACCCTGTGGGAGCTGATCTCGGCGCGAGCCGAACTCAGCCCCGACAGGCGGATGGCGTTCGACGAGCAGGGCCGTTCGATGTCCTTCGCCGAGTACCGCGATTGGTGCGAACGGGCCGCCGCCGGTCTGGCGGGGCGCGGCGTCGGCGAAGGCACACGGGTTTCGTGGATCCTGCCGTCGCGGTTCGAGTCGCTCGTGCTCGCCGGGGCGCTGGCCAGGCTGGGTGCGGTGCAGAACCCGATTCTGCCGATCTACCGCCAGCGGGAGGTGGGCTTCATCACACGCCAGAGTGACTGTCGGCTGTTGATCGTTCCCGATGTCTTTCGCGGGTTCGCCTATCCGCCGATGGCGGCCGAGGCAGTAGCCGGGGAGGACGTCGAGATCCTCGTCGTCGACCCTGATCTTCCGTCGGGCGACCCGGCGGTGCTGGCACCGTTCCGTCCGGCGTTCGAGGAATTGCGGTGGCTGTTCTACTCGTCGGGGACGACCGCCGATCCGAAGGGGGCCAAGCACTGCGACCGTTCGCTGTCAGCCGCCAACGACGGCATGCAGTGGTCGATGGAGGTGTCCGACGCCGACAAGGCGGCGGTGGTGTTCCCGATCACTCACGTCGGCGGCCTGGTGTGGTTGTTCAATGCCATGCAGACCGGGGTCGAGTTGTTGATGGTCGAGACGTTCAGCCCGGCCGATACTCCCCGCTGGCTGGGAGAACACGGTTGTACATGCGCCGGGGCGGGGACCGTCTTCTGGCTGGCTTACCTCAACGCCCAGCGCGCCCTGCCCGACGGCGAGCGCCTGTTGCCCGACGTGCGGATCTTCAACGGTGGTGGGGCGCCGAAACCAAAGACGCTGCACGCCGAGATGGTCGCCGCCTTCGGCGCCCCGTTGATCGGCGGTTGGGGACTGACCGAAACGCCGATCAATACGATGGTCCACGTCGACGATCCCGATGTGAAAAAGGCCGAGACCGACGGCCGGGCGTGCCCGAACGTGCAGATCCGGGTGGTGATGGACGGGCGTGAACTCGGGCCGGGCAGCGAGGGCGAGCTACGGATCAAGGGACCGCAGGTCTGCCTGGGCTATCTCGACGAATCGCTCGATGCGGAAGCCTTCGATGACGACGGGTGGTTCCGCACCGGTGACCTCGGGGTGATCGACGACGGCGGTTGGGTGTCGATCACCGGTCGCCTGAAGGACATCATCATCCGCAAGGGCGAGAACATCTCGGCCAAGGAGATCGAGGATCTGTTGTTCGCCCATCCGTCCATCGCCGATGTGGCCGTCATCGGAGTGCCCGACGTCGCCAGCGGCGAACGCGCCTGCGCCGTCGTTGTCACCCGGCCCGGGTTGGACCCCGTCGCCTTCACCGAGATGGTCACCTACCTGAAGGATCGCCGGCTCTCGAACCACAAGATTCCCGAGCAGCTCGAGTTCGTCGAGTCGCTGCCGCGCAATCCGAGTGGCAAGGTGCTCAAACGCGACCTCCGCCAGACCTACGCCACGACCGACTGACTGACGTATTCCGCAATCGACTGATCTATGCCCCAACCGACTGATCTGTGAAGGACGACACGATGGACCGTTTTACTGGGAAGAGGGTGCTGGTCACCGGTACCGGGTCGGGGATCGGCCGGGCCGTGGCGATGCGACTTGCCGCCGAGGGCGGGCATGTCGCCTGCGCCGACCTGAAGGGGGCCGATGAGACGGCCGCGACGATCCGCGAGGCCGGCGGACAGGCCATCGACCGGGTACTCGACGTCGGCGACGCAGCGATGGTGGCCGCGGTGGTCGATGACATTGCCGCGACGCTCGGAGGTCTCGATGTGGTTTGCAACATCGCCGGCATCGGCCACTTCGCCCATACCCATGAGGAGACGCCGGAGGCATTCCTGCGGGTGATGAACGTCAATCTGAACGGCACGTTCTACGTCTCTCGTTATGCCTTGCCTCACCTGCTCGACGGCGGCGGCGTGATCGTCAATACGGCGTCGAACGCCGGTTTGATGGGCCAGCCGTGGAGTGCGGCGTACTGCGCGTCGAAGGGTGCCGTGGTGATGTTGACCAAGGCGATGGGGTTCGAATATCAGGATCAGGGTGTGCGGGTGAACGCCGTCGCCCCCGGTGGCACGAACACCAACATCGTCCACTCGTTCGGCCTTCCCGATGGGGCACAGTTCGGTCGGATGCACCGGATGATGTCGCCGATGGGAATGGCGGAGCCGACGGACATCGCCGCCGCCTTCGCCTTCGTCGCGTCCGACGAGGCGAAATACATGACTTCGGC
>JANMJD010000367.1:0-9541 GCA_031371195.1 Actinomycetes bacterium
CTCGGCTTGCCGCCTCCACGCCTCGAAGATTGCTCGGGCGGGTGGCTCGGATCCGAGCCACCCGCCAGCACGCGCAGCCCGCTTGCGCCGACCCCCGGAGGCCGGTGGACGGGCCTGGCCCGGTCGAGTTCAGCCGCAGCGATCGGGGTCAGGTGCGGTTGAACTCGTTCATCGCCGCGGCGACGCCGGCGCGGATGATCGTTTCGACGGCTTCGCAGGAACGAACGATGGCGGCGTCGAGCAACTCGCGATCGGCCTTCGAGATCTTCGACAGCACATGGTTCGCACCCTGTTCCTTTGACGGGGGCTTACCAACGCCGATGCGAATTCGCAGGTAATCCTGCGTTTTGAGATGTTGGGTGATCGACCGCAGCCCGTTGTGGCCGGCGAGTCCACCGCCCTCCTTGACCCGCACGCTCCCGGGCGGAAGGTCGAGTTCGTCGTGGACGATCACCAGCTGCGATGGATCGTCAATGCCGTAGCGGCGGACCAGCCGGACCACCGATTCGCCCGACGCGTTCATATACGTCGTCGGAAATGCCAAGGCGACACGAGCACCGGCGACAACGATCTCGGCGACGAGCGCCCGTTCCCTGCCGGCCTTCAGTGCAGACCCGGCTGCGACGGCCAACGCCGCCACCACCTCGGCCCCGACGTTGTGACGGGTGCGTTCGTATTCGCGTCCCGGGTTGCCGAGCCCGACGACGAGGAAGTCGGACGGGGTGCCCCGCCGTTCAGTCGAGCGACCGAAGACCATGGCGATCAGCCTTCAGGAGTGGGCATGGACGGCTGTCGGTCGATGTCGCCGGTAACAGAACGCCCGAATGGGCGCTCGATTCACTCGGCGGCGGCTTCGCCCTCGGCCGAATCATCGGCTGCGGCTTCATCATCGGACGGGTCGGCATGCGGCATCATCGTGGTGACCACGGCGGTGTCGGGGTCACCGGTGGCGATGACCCCGGCGGGCAATGTCACGTCGCCGAGGCGGATCACGTCGCCGGGCTGCATCTCGGAGATGTCGATGACGATCTCGTTGGGCATGTTGCCCGGGGTGCAGGTCACTTCGATCGTGTCGAGCGACGGATCGACGAGGCCACCCTCGGAGACGACGGCCTTGGCCTCGCCATCGAGGCGCACCGGCACGGCGATCGTCACGTCTTCCTTCAGGTTGACCTGGAAGAAGTCGATGTGGCTGACCGTACGGCGGATCGGGTGGCGCTGGATCTGCTTGATGATCGCCGGGTACTTCTTGCCGTCGACGGCAAGCGACAGCAGGGTATTCATCCCGGCCGGGTTGTTGAGCGCCAGGCGCAGCTCACGCCGGTTGACCGACAGCGAGATCGGGGCCATTCCCTGGCCGTAGATGACGCCCGGGATCAGCTCTTCGGCGCGCAGGCGACGTGAAGCAGGCGAGCCGGTGGCCCGTCCGGTCTGGGCGGCGAGGGTGACTTGAGACATGGCGCGGTCCTATCGGGGACGTCAAACAAACGGCGGTCAAGTGTATGGGCACGGACGGCCAAATCCAAGACCCGGCCAAATCCAAGAACCGGCCAAATCCAGGACCCGGCCAAATCCAGGACCCGGCCAAATCCAGGACCCGGCCACATCCAGGACCCGGCCAAATCCAGGACCCGGGGTCAACTGAGGTTCTCGCCGCCGAAGATCTCGCTGACACTCGAATCGTCGAACACCGCGGACAGCGCGGCGGCGATGATCGGCGCGACCGAGAGGACCTCGATCTTGTCGATCTGCTTCTCCGGCGGGAGCGGCAGGGTGTCGGTGAGCACCAGTCGGGTGATCGGGGCGTTTTTCAACCGGTCGACGGCCGGTCCGGAGAGCACGCCGTGGGTGGCCATCGCCCACACTTCGGTGGCCCCCTTTTCCAACAGCACCTCGGCGGCCGACACGATGGTGCCACCGGTGTCGATCATGTCGTCGGTCAGGATGCACAACCGGCCGCGCACGTCACCGATCACGTCTTTCGCCTGGGCGACGTTCGTGGTCCCCTTCGGGCGGCTCTTGTATATGAACGCCAGATCGGCGCCTTTGTCGTGCAGATGTTGGCGCATCCGCTCGGCGACCTTGATCCGTCCTGCATCGGGGGAAACGATCACCGGCTCGTCGGCGTGCGTGCGGACGTACTGCTCGAGCACCGGCATGGCCGTGAGGTGATCGACGGGGCCGTCGAAGAAGCCCTGGATCTGACCGGAGTGCAGGTCGATGGACACCATTCGCTTGGCCCCGGCGGCCCGGAACATGTCGGCGACGAGGCGAGCCGTGATCGGCTCGCGTCCCTCGGCCTTGCGGTCCTGGCGGGCGTATCCGTAGAACGGGCAGACGGCGGTGATGCGCTTGGCCGAGGCACGCTGGGCGGCATCGATCATGATCAGTTGCTCCATGATCGAGTCGTTGATCGAGCGGCCGTCAACCCCGAAATGGGTCTGCATGATGAACACATCGGTGCCCCGCACGCTCTCGGCGAATCGTGGACGGATCTCGCCGTTGGCGAAGTCCACCAGATTTGGATTGCCGAGGTCGATGCCGAGATGGCCGGCGACCTCCGTGGCGAGCGCCGGGTGGGTTCTTCCCGAATACAGCGCTAGTCGCTTCGTGGTCACCTTGTCCATGGCGCTGAGGGCCCTCCCGACGGTTCAGTCTCCGCTCGCAGTGTAGAAGGCTCCGGTCACTGCAGCCTCAGGCACGTGAGAACCTGCAGATAGGTGAGCGAATGGGCCGACGACTGCGTCGGCGCCGATCTCGGCATCGCTGGCGACGGTGTTCTCGACGCGGGCCTGCGGGCCGACGACGGTGTCGATGAGCCGGGAGTTCGGGCCGATCTCGGCCCCGTCGCCGATCGTGGTGACCCCTTGCAGGATCGTGCCGGGATAGAGCGTGACGTCACGTCCGAGTTGGACGGTGACATCGATGAACGTCTGGCGGGGATCGAGCATCGTGACGCCGTTGAGCAACCAGTGGCGGTTCGTTCGGGCGCGCAGTTCGCGCTCGGCCATCGCCAACTGCCAGCGGTCGTTGACCCCCTGGGTCTCGGCCGCATCCTCGACCACGACGCTGCCGATGCGGTGACCCATCGAGGCGAGCACCCCGACGACATCGGTCAAGTAGTACTCCGACTGGGCGTTGTTGGTGGAGATGTGGCGAAGACCCGGGCCGAGCAGGTCGCGGCGAAAGGCCATGATCCCGGTGTTGATCTCGGTGATCGCCAGCTCCTCGGGCGAGGCGTCGCGCTGCTCGACGATGTGGACGATCCGCCCGTCCTTGGCCCGCACGATCCGCCCATAGCCCGTCGGATCGTCCACCCGCGCCGTCAGCAGCGTCGCCGCCTGCCCACTGGCCTCGTGGACGGCCACGAGTTCGTCGATGGTCGACGAGCGCAGCAGGGGGGTGTCGCCCGGCAGCACGACCACGGTCGAGGTGTCGTCGAGATCCTCGTCGGGGAAACCGGTGAGCCCGACGATGACGGCGTGGCCGGTTCCCCGCTGTACAGGTTGCTCGACGAAAGTCACGTTCACCGACGAGGGCGACTGGTCCTGGATCTTCTTGGTGACCCGCTCGGCCCCGTGGCCGACGACGACGACGGTCCGTTCGATGTCGAGATTGGTCAGCGAATGGATCACGTGCATGACCATCGGGCGACCACAGATCTGATGGATCGGCTTGGGCCGGTTGGAACGCATCCGCGTTCCTTCTCCGGCGGCGAGGACGATGGCGGAAACCGGCATGACTCAGTTCTACAACGCCCGGCGCCCCGAACGCGTGCGTCGAGCGGCCCAAAAGATCGCGCACGAAGTCGAGCCGGTGGGGGAGCCTCGGCACTCGGAGCAGGCCCGGACGATGAACCCGCCACTTGAATCGCTCGGGGGAGAGGGATCGAACCCCTATTCACAGAATCAAAATCTGTTGTCCTGCCATTTGGACGACCCCCGAATGGGTCGGCGACAGAATATCTCGAAAACATCGTCGATGCCGTTTCGCTTTCGCGGCCCGTCCGCCGGTAGCGTTCCCCCCCGTTATGGGATCGTTGATCAAGAAGCGCCGTAAGCGCATGCGTAAGAAGAAGCACCGCAAGATGCTGAAGCGCACGCGCTTCCAACGCCGCAACAAGTAGCTCGAGTTCACGATCCCGGCCCCCGCCCGACGGGTGTGCCCAGGAACGCTGCGACCGACCGCCCGTTACGACGGGCGGTCGGTGCGCGTCACGACGACTGTTGCTTCGGGCAGGGCCCCGACCAGCGACGGATGGGCTCCGGGCACGAACCACGTCGCTCCGCTGCCTGCCAGTGCCGGGCGAATTCCAGCGGCCTCACGGATGCGGTCGCGCCAGGCCGCCAGCGCGGGCTCGACCACCAACGCAGCTGGTTCGAGATCGTTCCCGTAGTCACCGCTCGGGCCTCGAAGGTCGTCCCACGCGCGGTAGACCAGCGGTGTCGAACACGACATCGGGGGAATGACCAGCGTGAACCACTGGTCGTATGGTGCCAGCGGTTCGACGATCTCGCCGATGCCGGTCACGCGAGCTCGGCCACCGACCAGGCAGAAGGCGACGTCGGCCCCGATGGTCGTCGCGCCGACGAGGTCGGTGTAGCCGGCCCATCGCAGGATGGCCGCCGCGTCGGCCGAGCCGCCGCCCAGCCCGCCGCCATGGGGAATGCGCTTGTCGACGATCACCGCAGCTCGTCGTCCTGTCAGCTGTAGGGCCTTGTCGACGAGATTGGCGCCGTTGGTCGGGATGCCGGCGGCGAAGGGCCCGGTGACTGCCACACCGTCCCCGGTGGAGATGTGGACGATGTCATGGAGATCGAGCGTGACCATCTCGGCATCGATGAGGTGATACCCGTCGTCTCGTCGCCCGGTCACTCGCAGCGACAACGTCAGCTTGGCCGGAGCGAAGGTGTCGACCGGGAGGAGCGCTCGATCACCACCGGTTCCGTCCGTCGCCGATGGCTTGGCAGATGACCTCGCTGATGGCGCCGCCCGATCGGGCATAGGCGAAGCCGCCGGATCGGGCTTAGGTGACGCCGCCGGATCGGGCGTGGGTGACGCCGCCGGATCGGGCACCGCGGACGTCACCGGGCGGTGGAACGCGAGGGAGCTGTCTTGCGGGCGGCGTGGCTGGCCAACAGCCCCCACGCATAGATGTCGAGCTCCTCGGCGCGCGCCTCGGGCTGCACCCCCGCCCGTTCGAACTCCTCGGGCGTCACCAACCCGTCGAGCGCCCGCCGCAGCATCTTTCGTCGCTGGCCGAAACCGGTCTTGACCAGGGTGAAGAGCCAATCGCGGTCGATGCTCACGGGCACCGCCGGCTTGGCTCGCCGGGTAATCGACACGAGCGCCGAGTCGACGTTCGGCTGGGGGACGAAGACAGTCGGCGGTACGAGTCCGGCGATGCGTGATTCGGCCCAGTAGGCGACTTTGACACTTACGGCGCCGTAGGCCTCGGTGCGGGCGGCGGCCACGAGGCGATCACCCACCTCTTTTTGCACCATGACCAGCATGCGCGACACCTGCGGAACCTCGTCGAGCAGATCGCAGATCAGCGGGGTGGCGATGTTGTACGGCAGATTGGCGACGACGACCCAGCTTTCGGCGCCGACCAGCTCACTTGCCCAGTCGGTCTTGGTCACATCGGCATGAAACGTACGGACGTTGGTGAACTCGGCGACGACCTCGCGCAAGGGCGCCATCATCCCTTCGTCGATCTCATAGGCACGCACCTTCGCCCCGGTCTCGGCCAGCGCGGCGGTGAGCGAGCCCATACCGGCGCCGATTTCGACGACATGATCGCCGGGACCGATCTCGGCCAGTCGGGCTGCGGCGAACCGTATTCGGATCGACCACGAAGTTCTGGCCGTACATCCGCCTCGGCGCGACCCCGTGTCGGCGCAGCAGTTCAGCGGCTCTCGCTCTGGTCAGCGTCAACGAGGGTTCCTACCAGGACATTTCAACAGGGATGGGGGACTCCGCAAGATCGGTCAACAGCACGAAGGTGTCGGTATCGAGAACGATCACGAGATCTGTGTCGACCGGTCGGGTGCTCAGGTTAGTGCAGGCGACCTTGAAGCCGTTGTCGGTGTTGGTCACGACGATTCGCGTACCGAATGGTGCCAACGACGTCTGGCATGCCTGTTCGGAGTCGCTGCCGACAGAGAGCCGACGGTAGCCGGCCTTGCCCACGCTGATGGAGCCGCTCGGGGCCGGGGCGACGTCGTACTGCAAGGGCTTGGGGGCAACGGTCTCGACCGACCCGCCGAGAAACGCCGGTTCGACGAGCTCCGGTGAGACCGCCTCGGCCGGTGTGGCCAGCACGATGCCGCCCGCCGGGGCAATGATCGCCAGCGCAGAGGTGGAACCGGCGGCCTGGTCGTTTTTTGCGGACCAGAGGAATGGCAAGGCCGCGACCGTAAGCACGGTGGCCACCAGCATTCTTCGTCGGTCACCCGCTTCCAGGATCACGCTTCTCGACCTTCTCCAATGACGCGCTGCGGACGACCTGCCGCCCGCAGTTTCGCCACACGTTAGGCATCCGGAAGACCAAACGCAACGACCGTCGCCGCGGTGGACGTAGCAGCCAATTCGTCGGCGTCCACCTGGCGAAGTCGGGCAACGGCCTCGCCGACGGTCACCACCAGCGCCGGTTGGTTGCGCCGACCGCGAAATGGCACCGGAGCGAGGTACGGGCTGTCCGTCTCGACCAGCAGTCGGTCGACGGGGCAGAGCCGGGCTGCGGCCTGCACGTCGGTTGCCGACGGGAAGGTGACGATGCCCGAGAACGACACGAACGCCCCGCGTTCGACGCACGCGGCGGCCTCGTCGGCGCCCCCCGTGAAACAGTGGAACACCGTTCTGCGCGGCACCCCCTCGGTATCGAGGATGGCAAATGTCTCGCTCCATGCCTCGCGGGTATGGATTACCAGGGTGAGATCGAGTTCGTGGGCAAGACCGATCTGTTCGGCGAACACTGCCTGCTGGACGTCGCGAGGAGAGTGGTCGTAGTGGAAGTCGAGTCCGCACTCGCCGACGCCGACCAGGCCGGGAGTGTGGAGCAGAGGTCGGATCGAGGCGACGCCGTTGACCGCGTCGTGGGGATGCAGCCCGACGGTGGCGTACACATGCTCGAACATCGCCGCGTGATCGATGGCGATCCGGGATGTCGCTTCGTCGCACCCGACGGTGATCATCCGCGAGACTCCTGCGGCGTGGGCGGCGGCGACCGCCTCGGTTGCCCCGCCGGGTAGCCGCTCGTCGTAGAGATGGCAGTGCGAGTCGATCCAGGTCACGTGGCGTTCCGATTCACATACCGAGTCAGGTCACGAGTCACGTGGAGTGTGCGCCGTAGCCGATCAGCTGGCGGCGACGGGGGCGACGCGCCGCAGCATGTCGGCGGCATGCTCGGGCGGGACGATGTTGATCATCACGCCGGTGCCCCGTTCGAAGCCCGCCACCGATTGCAGCTTGGGCCAGACGTGGATATGCCAGTGGAACGGTCCGCCGTGCTGATGCGGAGCGGTGTGGAACACGACGTTGTACGCCGCATCGGGGTTCGCCCGGTCGAGCGTCGCCAGGGCATCGCGCAGCGCCCGGCCGATCGAGGCCAGGGCGTCGGGCGTCGTGTCCTGCAGGTGGATCTCGTGATGCCGCGGGATGATCAACATCTCGTACGGCGTACCCGACCAGAACGGGCAGACGACGACGGCTTCGTCATTGAGCAGCACGACGCGGGCGCCGTCGGCGAGTTCGGCCTCGACCGTGGTGCACAGCACGCAACCGCCGTCGAATCGGGCGAATGCCCGCTCCTCCTCGACGATGTCGCCCGGCACGAACGGCATGCCGAGCAGTTGGCCGTGCGGGTGGGACAGCGAAGCGCCGGCCTCGCGCCCCTGGTTGACGATGGCCTGCGTGTACCGGACGTTGTTGGTACCGGCATGCTCGATGAACCGTCGGCGGAGCGCGGCCATGATCACGCCGATGTCGTTGTCGGACATGGTGCGCAAGCTGGCGGAGTGCTCGGGCGAGAAGACGAAGACCTCGTGGATGCCGCTGGCCTCGGCCTGCACATGGACCGGCCCGAGGTTGCGGACCGCCAGGCAGTCGTCACCTTCGAACGCGGGAAAGAGGTTGGGCATGATCCGCACGCGCCAACCGCCGTGATCGTCGACGGTTTCGAGCGCCGGCGGCGTCGATTCCTCGTTGCCGGGGCAGAACGGGCAAGGCCGATCGGGGTCGGCGTCGACTCGGGTCGTGCGAGGGGCGAAATCGGTCGGGCGCTCGGCACGTGACGACACGATCGTGACCCACTTGCCGCTCAGGGGGTTGAGTCGAAGCTGGCTCATTCGTTTGCTCAGGATACGAGAACGGCGAGGGTTTCGCGGGCATTGTGGCTGGTCCGATCGGCTCGTCGGCGAAAGAATCGGCTACGGCCGTCGATAGATGCTCACGTGATGGCTGCTCGCGTCGGAAAACCTCTCCCCGGCCCACGACCCCAGCCGTGATTCGAGCAGCAAGCCGGCCGCGGTGGCGAGGTCGTCGAGTTGCGCGGGTGTCGTGTAGCGCACCGACCATGGCCGCAGGATGACGGGCATCCCATGGCGCAGTTCGACGTGATGTCCCTCGGCCCGCTGATCGTCGGCGAGCAGGCGGCTGATCGACAGCACCACGCAGTCGGCGGTCATCGATCGGACCTCGATGCGGTCGGGGGTGCTCGGCGACCCGTTGCCCGGTCGAGCGTCGGTCGGGGTCTCGGTGGGCGTGTCGGTGGGTGTGTCGGTGGGCGTGTCGGCCGGCGTGTCGGTCAAGGCCTCGGCGGACGGGACGAACGCCTCGATCACGAATCGCCCGCCCGGATGAAGGCGGGCGGCGACGGCGCGGAAGCACGCGGCCTGAGCCTCGGCCGTCGGCAGCCCGAAGAAGGTATTGAGCGCCACGAACACGAGGTTGAACGGGCCACCGGGCAGGTCGCCGCCCATGTCGCCGACCACCGCGGTGACTGCCGGTCCGCCGGGCTTGGCGAGCAGCCGATCGATCATCGCCGGACTCGAGTCGACGCCCCACACCTGGCGTCCGGAGGCGGACAACGGGATGGCCAACCGCCCGGTGCCGACGCCGAGTTCGAGGATCGTGTCGCCGGGACGAGTCAAGCCCCCGATGGCCGTGAGGGCAGCTGCGGTGCCTTCGGGATCGGGATACCAGTCGTCGTAGATATCGGCGAAGCGGTCGCCATAGGTCGCCGGGTCGTATCCGTGCATCGTGGCAGTAGAGCACGATTCCCGGTCCTGGCGTGATGTGACCTCGGGGTATGCCTCGCCGTACGGCCGATAACCTCGATGGATGGCCGCGCCGCGCTTCACCTACTTCGACCACGCGGCGACCACGCCGATGCGACCCGAGGCGGTCGAGGCGATGCTGCCATTCCTTTCCGAGCGGTTCGCCAACCCGTCGGGTGCTCATCGGGCGTCGCGCGACGCCCGGCGCGCCCACGCCGAGGCCCGTGAGGTGGTGGCGGAGTGGGGTGGGGGGAAGCCCGGCG
>JANMJD010000384.1:0-1978 GCA_031371195.1 Actinomycetes bacterium
GCAGAGACCCCGTTCTTCTGCGAGCACACGAACCACATCGCCGCGAACCAAGTCCGCAACGGATAGCGGCTGCGATGGAAGATCGTCCCCGCCGTGACCGAAGTTTGCCGACCGCACTCGCGGCACATCCATAGCCCGCGATTGGTCCGCCACGAATCGGCCGAGGCGCACACCGGGCATCGGAACCCGTCCGGCCAACGGACCTTGGCGAGGTACTCGACGCACGACTCCTCGTCGGCAAACCACGCCTCGAACGCCGGCCACGTCCCCGGATAGTCGACACCCGCCTGCGGCCACACCTGCTCCATCGCCACCCACCGTAGCCGCCACTGGAGTTAAGCGGATACGCAGTACGTACGTACGAGTTCGAATCTCGTCCCGGGCACAACAAACGAGCAGGTCAGAGCCGGTGGCCGGCGAATTCAGTCTCAGACGTAGTTCCAACGCTGCACGTTTCCTGCACAGAACGTTTCTCGGTAGCGGATTTCGGACGTCGGCTCGGAGGCTGATGTGGGCGCGAGAGGACGCGTCGAAATGGTCGAGTCCGTCTTCGCTGGGGTCCAGGCGGTCAGGCGATCACACTCCAATCATCGAGTGATCTCTCGGACGGGGCGGGACAGCTCGGCTTTTCAGCCGTCACCGACAACGGCGCAGAGGCGCGGTCTTGTGCGTGCCCGGGAGAGTCGGACGCCGTCGTTCTGGGGTGCGCGTTCTGTGTCACCTACCGGCACATTGAGGGCGCGCTGTCCGCCAACTCCGATGCGCGTTCGGGGGCGATGGTGCTGCGGGCGTTCGTTGTTCGTTTGGTCGCGCTGGAACCATCGCGGGTGAGAGTGAGGTGGGGGCGCCCCGATGCGGAGGTACGCGCAGGAGACGGGCTGAACGCGAGGATGAGTGCCAGCACGGCCGTCATCGCGAGGCTGCCGGATACTGCGATCTTGTCGAACCACGACGGGAGGTCGCCGACGTGGGCGAGGTGGTAAATCGCGTGCGGGACTGCGAACGGTAACCAGGCCATCGCCGCAACGCGGGTGACTGTCGGTTGCCGGACCCACAAGGCGGCGACGGTCAGCACGACCAGGGTGAGGTTGAGGCCTCCGACATCGCGGACAAGATGTTCGTTGAACGGCCCCTCGACCGAGATCCACGATCGGCCCCCGCCCGGGAACGAACGATAGAAGCTCGCTGGTGCGCACAGCGCCCAAGCAGCAACCGGTGCGGCGTTGGCGGCAAGTATCGTGAGCGCAACCGTGCGCCAGCGTCCGATGACGTGGTGGGCGTTCACGCTGATGCCCTGGATTGGTCGGTGCTGACTTCTCCGGGGTGGGGTCGGATGCGACGCGTGCGCGCCATCAGCGGGCGGACGACGCAGTGGCTTCGAGTTCGATGTCCATGCCGGGCAGGGCGAGGCGGTGAACACCGATCAGGGTGGCTGCGGGTTGGCAGCAACCGGCGGCGAGGCGGGCGGCGAGGGTGCCGTAGGCGGTGAAGAGGCGGTCGACGTCTGTTGTGTAGATGTTCAGCCGTACGACGTCGGCGAGTTGCATCCCTGATGCGGCGAGCACCGTCTCGACGTTGTCCATCGCCAATGCGATCTGGCGTTCCATGTCGCCGGGGAAGAGCACCTGTCCGTCGGCGTCCACGGGTCCCTGCCCGGCGAGCAGCACAGTTCGTTCGGCGTCGGGGACGACGACGGCTTGGCTGAACGCGAGCGCGTCCTGCCAGGTCCAGGGGTTGATGGTGGTGTGGTTCATCTTGATCGCTCCTTCGTGGCTGATCTCGATGCGCAGCGCATCGACTCGACGATCATCCACGACATGCGTCGTGCGTGCTGCTGAATGTCCCGTACGGCATTGCTATCTTCTCCGTAACGTATGGTCGCTCAGCCCTCCCTCGAACCGGAGATGATCGAGTTGCTCGAGTCCGGCTGCGCGTTGATCGTCGGGTTGGTCACGCCCTCGGTCACACCGCTCGCAAC
>JANMJD010000448.1:0-4458 GCA_031371195.1 Actinomycetes bacterium
AACGAGGACCCCGGCCTTCTCGCGGTCGAAGAAGGCCATCGACTGGCGCATCAGGTGGCGGAAGACCCGTACTCTCAAGTCGCGCAGGAAGCCCTCACCGGCCCGGTTGACGAAGACGAACTGCTGGCGCGCCACGACGTAGTTGACGCAGACCAACACCACGTAGCCGATCACCGCGATATCGAGCGCCCGAGCGCTGCCACGGCGGATGCCGTGATCGATACCCGCCCGCACCAGCAGCGGACCGGCGAGCGTGCACAACACCGAGAGGGCGACGAAGCCGAACGCGCCCCACATCTGACGGCGATGCGGCCGAGCGTCCTGCAGGATGCGCCGCCCCACATTGCGGGCCTGGCGGCGATCGAGGCGATCCTCGGCGGTGACTCCCCCACCGGCCCACATCAGCCGACCACCGACGCTTCAGACGCCATCGCGTCGACCGACGAGCCGGGCGCAAGATCGAACGCCGACTCGCCGGCGTCACGAGACGCCCACGCCGAGAGCACATCGCGATAGCGCGGCTCGGTGTCGAGCAGATGCTGATGCGCGCCGATCGCCGCAACCCGGCCGTCGTCGAGCAACACGACGAGATCGGCGAGGGCGATCGTCGCCGGCCGGTGGGCGATGACGATCGTCGTACGACCATCCATCACGGTGGCGAGAGCGTCACGGATCTCGTGCTCCTTGGCCGGATCGACGGCCGAAGTGGCGTCATCCAGAATCAGCACTCGCGGATCGGCAACGATCGCCCGGGCGATGGCGATGCGCTGGCGTTGCCCACCCGACAACGAGTAGCCCCGCTCGCCCAGCACGGTGTCGTACCCATCGGGCAGGTCGGCGACGAAGTCGGCCGCGCCGGCCAGTCGGGCAGCCCGCTCGATGATGTCGAGCGGGGCGTCGGGCCGGGCGAAGGCGATGTTGGCCCGCACGGTGTCGTGGAACAGGAAGGTGTCCTCGAAGACCACGCTGACGGCGCGCCGGAGTTCCTCGAGATCGAGTTCCCGCAGGTCACGACCATCGAGCCGGATGCCGCCCGATTGGGGGTCGTAGAAGCGCAGCAGCAATCGGGCGACGGTCGACTTTCCCGAACCGGTGGCTCCGACCAGGGCCGTTGAGCTGCCGGCGGCGAGATCGAGGGTGAACCCATCGAGGATCGGGTCGGCCCCGTCGGCCGTGTCGTAGGCGAACCGCACCCCCTCGAACCGCACGTGCCCGCCGGGAGGCGGCGGCAACGGTGTGGCAACAGTCGGCGAGGTGACCAGGGAGTCGGTTGCCAGTACCTCGTGGACGCGGGTCAGCGCGGCCGCGGCGCGTTGGCCGAAGGCGACGGTCATCCCGATCGTGCGCAACGGCTGGATCATCAGCGCGACATAGACGTTGAAGGCGACCAGCTCACCGATGGTCATCTCGCCCCGTAGAACTCGGTGGCCGCCGATCCCGAGCACGGCGATCTGCCCGAGAGCAGGGAGCACGTCGATGCCCGGCAGGAAGGCGCTGCGGATTCGGGCCGCTCCCAGCGAGCTGTTGCGGATGGCGTCGGCCTCGGCGGTGAGCAGGTCGATCTGGCGCTGCTCGGCGCCGAAACCCTTGACCACTCGCACCCCGGTGACCGATTCCTCGACGACCGTTGCCAGCTGGGCCTGGCGTTGCTGCACCGTGACGAGCGTCGGATGGATGCGCAGCGAGAACCGCCGCGACAACAGGTTGACGAGAGGTAACGGGGCCAGCGCGATCAGGGCGAGAAGTGGCTGGGTGAGGAACAGGATGACGACGATCGCCGCGACCATCACCAGGTTCGAGATCGTCAGCGGGATCATCACGACGAACCCCTGGATCTGTTGCAGATCACTCGAGGCCCTGCTCATCAGCTGGCCGGTCTGGGCCCGGTCGTGGTAGCCGACGTGCAGGTGAAGAATATGCTCGAAGAGCTGGTTGCGTAGCCGCCGTTCCAGCTGGCGGCTCTCGACGAACGACGCGTATCGCCGCAATGCCGTGAACACCCCGGCCACCACGCCGGCGACGACGATCAGACCGGCCCACCAGGCCAGACTTCCGTCACCAACGATGCCGCGATCGATCGCCAGCTCGGTCAACCGGGGAACGCTGACCTTGGCCGCGCTCCACATCACCCCGATCCACACCGCCCGCGCGATGCCGCGGCGTTGGTCGCGTAAGGCTTCGGTCAACACCCGCCAGCTCTCACGGAGGTTGAGCGCCGTCGACTGCATGATGTCCCACGGTATCGGTGGGTCGCGCCGCAGGTCGGATCGTTTCGCGTATGGTGGGCGCGATGGGAGTGTTCGCCTGGATCGCCATGGGACTGATTGCCGGGCTCCTGGCTCGCCGGGTGGTACGCGACGATCGCAGCGGCTGCATCTACACGATCATCGTCGGCGTGCTCGGTGCCCTCATCGGTGGAGCGCTCGCCCAGGCAGCCGGAGCAGGAGGTCTCGGCGACGACCTGACCCTTCGTTCGGTGATCGTCGCCTTCCTCGGTGCCGTGCTCCTGCTGCTTGCGCTCCAAGCGATCAGCGGCCGCTCCCGGCGCCGACGCAAACGCCGCTGACGCCGCCCGACCGCGCAGGGCTGTGCCATGATTGTGGCATAGCCATGCTATCTTGGTGGCATGACTCGTACCAGGGTGAGCACGACTGTCGATGGCGAACTGCTCGGCCGAGCGCGGTCGCTTCGCGGTGGCGTCACGGACGCCGCGCTACTCGACGAGGCGCTGGCCGCCCTGCTGACGACACATCGCGCCGCCGCCATCAACGCGGCGTACGTCGAGGCGTACGAGACGCAGCCACTCGATCAACCCGACGAATGGGGCGACCTGGCGTCATTCCGCCAGGCCGCGGCCGCCACGTGAGGGCCGTCCCCGAGCGAGGCGAGCTGTGGTGGTGCGAACCGCCGGACATCGGTCGACGTCCCGTCGTCGTGCTGTCGCGGGATGCCGCAATTCCGCGATTGCGCCGCACGCTCATCGCTCCCTGCACCACGACGATCCGCCGGTTGCCGAGCGAGGTCGTCCTCGAACCTAACGGCGATCCCGTCGGCCGGTGCTGCGCGATCAACCTCGACTCGGTCGAGAGCGTCTCGTTGGGCGTGCTCGTCGATCGGATCGGTCGTCTGAGTGATGAGCGAATGCGACAGGTCTGTGCCGCCCTCGATGTTGCCGTCGGCTGCCCACCCTGAGTTCTCGCTGCTACATGACCCCCTCGGTATAGTGACGGTATATGGAGTCGACGACGGTGAAACTGAGCGTGGAAACCCGCGATCGAATCCGCGCGCTCGGTGGCAAGACCTACGAGGAGACGATCGTCGAGGCGCTTGATGCGCTCGAAGCCGATCGGTTCTGGGCACAGGTCGACGCAGTGCTCGAGTGGCGACGATCGCTCCCGCTCGAGGAGCGACAACGGCTGGATGCACACCACGCCGAGATCGACGCGGCGTTCGACGGCATCGAGTGATCCACGCCGGGGACATCCATTTTGCAGACCTCAGCGAGGAGCTTCGCCGCCGCGTGCTCGTGATTTCCAACGACCGATTTCATCGAGCGTCCGGTCGAGTGCTCGTCGCCCCAGAGACGCGTCGATCGCTCGACGCAGTTCCATTCCCGTGGCTCGTGCAGATCGATGATGGGATCTACGCCGTAGATCTGGTCCGCAGCCTGCCGGTCGGTCGGCTCCTGGAACGAACGGGTCGCGCGCCGGCGTCGGCGATGACCGCTGTACGGCGGGCGCTGCTCAGTATCACTTGACCCAGGTGGCCTATCGGCGCTGGAAGTTGGGGGTTCGCTTCTCGGCGAACGCCTTCGGGCCTTCCTTGGCGTCGGCCGACGAGAACACCGCCCAGCCGTAGTCGTACTCATGGGTCAACGCCTCGGCCTCGGTCATCCCATCGGTTTCGTGCAGCGTGCGCAGGATCGCCTCCACGGCCAATGGTCCGTTCCCGGCGATCACGGCGGCGATCTCGCGGGCCTTGGCCAGCGCCTCGCCATCGGGGACCACATGGCCGATGAGCCCGTACGACAGCGCCTCGGCGGCGGTGATGTGTTTGCCGGTCAGCAGGATCTCGGCCGCCACCGTGTACGGGATCTGGCGACGCAGGCGCACCGCCGACCCGCCCATCGGATACAGCGACCAGCGCGCTTCGCTGACCCCGAACCGGGCGGATTCGCCGGCGACGCGGATGTCGGTGGCCTGGAGGATCTCGGTGCCACCGGCGATCGCCACCCCTTCGACGGCAGCGATGATCGGCTTGGTCGGGCGGTAGTCGCGCAGCAGCGCCTTCCAGTGCAGCGTCGGATCGGCGGCCTGGCGGGCGGCGGTATCGATCTCGGTGTCGGCGTCGGCTCCGGGGTCACCCGACATCGCCCGCAGGTCGGCGCCGGAACAGAAGTTGCCGCCGGCCCCGGTGAGGATGATTCAGCGGATCTCGGGATCCTCGGAAGCCTCGACG
>JANMJD010000456.1:0-8370 GCA_031371195.1 Actinomycetes bacterium
CGCCTGACGCCGACCTCGATCCGGTTGGGGGTCTTGACTGCCCGGCCTGGTTCCCGGGTGTAATGTTCCCAATGAACTGGCCTTTCCTGCCGGGAAATCCGGTCGGCGCCCGGGGAAGCGGCCACGCTACGGTCGCAGGCCAGGAGGACGAGCATGAAGGACTATCCGATCAAGGTCGGCACGATGCTGTTCACGATGGTCGAGCCGGACCGCGGGGTCGAGGTGGCCTACAACCGCTGGTACGAGCACGATCACTTCTATTCGGGCTGCATGATCGCCCCCGACAACTTCGCCGGCGACCGGTTCGTGGCCACCAGGCGATTGAAGGATCTGAGGTATCCGGCGGTCAGCCCGATGACGCCCGACCCGATGGCGGGGTCGTTCCTGGCGCTGTACTGGGTACTGAAGGGCAAGCACGACGAGTGGAACCGCTGGTCGGTCGACCAGGTGAAGTGGCTGCACGCCAACGGTCGGATGTTCAAGGAGCGCACCCACATCCATACGGTGCTGTACGACAACTCCTGGTCGATGCAGCGCGACAACGAGGGGACAACCATCGAGTTGGCGCTCGATCGTGGTTACCCGGGTCTGGTCGTCAACGTCGGTGAACTCGCCGACGGCGTGGAGCATGTGCAGATCGAGGAGTGGACCCGCGAGGTGTGGGGGCCGCGGGCGATGAGCGAGCCGTGGGGGCCCGATCTGCTCAACTGCGCCACGCCATTGCCGCTGCTCGCCGACGCCCCGCCCGACGTGCCGCGGATGGCCAACGCCGATCGGCGATTCCTCCAGATGCACTTTCTCACCCACGACCCGGCCGACGGCTGGGACGAGGGCTACGGCCGCTACGGCGCCGAACTCGAAGCCTCGGGACTGGCCACGCACCTGTGGACCGCCCCGTTCATCCAGACGGTGTTCGGCACCGACACGTATACCGACGAATTGTGGTGACGTCATGACGACTCCCGAAGCAACCGCGGCCGCCGAACCGATCACCAACCGGCGGATCCTCGTCACCGGGGTGACCGGCTGGGTGGCCGGGCCGCTGGCCAAATCCCTCGCCGCCCAGGGCAACACGGTGTACGGCGCCGCCCGTTTCGCCGACGGCGACCAGCGCGCCCCGTTCGAGGAGGCCGGAGTCACGACGGTCAGCGTCGACCTCGGCGAGGGCCGATTCGACGAGGTCCCCGAGGGGCTCGATCTCATCGCCCATTTCGCCGTGTCGAAGGCCCAACGGTTCGATGCCGCAATGGCGACGAACGCCCACGGCTCGGCCAACCTGATGGACGTCGCCCACCAACGCGGACCGGGTGTGCAGTTCTTCCACTGCTCGTCGACGGCGGTGTACGAGCCGGCCGGGCAGTCGCCCCGGGCTGAGGATGCGCCGCTCGGCGATTCTCATCGGCCGATGCCGGGGATGCCGACCTATTCGATCTCGAAGATCGCCGGCGAGGTGCTCGTCGCCCACACCGCCCGTCGGCTGGGCGTGCCCACGGTGATCGCCCGACTGAACGTGCCGTACGGCGACACCTACGGCTGGCCGCTGTTCCACCTGATGATGATGGAGCGCCAGATCCCGATCCCGGTACATGTCGACCAGCCGACGTCGTACACCCCGATCCACGCCGATGACATCAACGCCTCGATCCCGTACCTGATGACCTGTGCGACACCCGACGCGGCCGTCGTCAACTGGGGCGGCGACGATGTCACCAGCATCGAGGAGTGGTGCGAGATGCTCGGGTCGCTGACGGGACTGACGCCGACGTTCGCTCCGACCGAGGCGACGATCGCGGCCATTGTCCCCGAGCTGTCGAGGCAGCGTGCGACGGGTTTCCGCTGCTCAGTGGGCTGGCGCGACGGTTTCACGCGCATGCTCACGACGAGCCGGCCCGACCTGATCAAGGGCTGACACCGCCCTCACCCGGAGGGCCGGAAGCACAGAAATTCGAGGTCCGGCCGACGGTTTAGGCTGCCGACATGTCCAACGACGACACCGCCCCCACCGTCATCGAACCGGCGATCACCCCAACGCCGAACGGCCCGTTGCTGGTGAGCGGCAACCTGCCGCTGTATCGCCGCCGGGCGGTGCACTCCGAGCACGGCGAGCCACTGGCATGGGAAACCACCGAGCGCATCGAAACCAGGGACCGATACGCGCTGTGCCGATGCGGCGAGTCGTCGCGCAAACCGTTCTGCGACGGCACCCATGCCCGCGTCGGCTTCGTCGCCGAAGACTCGGCGACGGGCACGTACGCCGACCGTTCAAACGTCCTCGGGGGAACGAACATCACCGTCAGCGATGATCGATCGATCTGCGTCCACGCCGGCTTCTGCGGCACGCGTGCCACCAACGTGTGGAAGGAAGTCGCCAATACCGGCGACTCGGCCGTACGGGCGCAGGTCATCGGAATGATCGAGAAGTGCCCGTCGGGTGCGTTGACCTACAAACTCGATCGTGACGATGACGTCGAGCCCTTGATGCCCGCGGCGATCGGCGTGGTCGACGATGGTCCGCTGTGGGTGACCGGCGGCGTTGCCGTCGCCAGCTCCACCGGCGAGCCGATCGAGGCCCGCAACCGGGTGACGTTGTGCCGCTGTGGCCAGTCCGCCAACAAGCCACTCTGCGACGGAGCTCACAAGCAAGCAGGTTTCACCGACTCGTAAGACCACCGACTCCAAGGCCGGGCGCTACCAGATCGTCGAGATCGCTCTGCTCAGACGGCTCCACTCGGCGATCCGCCGATCCTTGGTGACCAGGGCGCAATGGCGGCGCTTCGCCGTCGCCGTGATCAGACGATCGGCGGGATCGCCGTGCAGACCGACGAGGGTGGATGCGGCAACCCCCACCGTCGAGTCGACATCGATGACCGTCAGACGATCGACCGCAACCGCCTGCCGCATCCATACTCGCGGGTCGCGATCCACCTCGATCCGTCCCTTGGTGATCAGCATTCCCAGTTCCCACACGCTGATCGCGCTGAGCCCCAGTTGCGCAGAGTTTTCGATGGCGTCGCGGGCGACCGGTGACAGGCGTTCGGGATCACTGAGCATCCAAACCCAGACGTGCGTGTCGAGCATGATCACGCTTCGACGTCCCACACCTCGTCCGCGGACAGGAGGTCATCGGTGTCCTCGGCGTAGCGCACGCTGCCGAGCAGGCTGCCGGTCGGTGGCGAGTCGAGTGGCACCAACCGGGCGACCGGCTTGCCCCGCTTGGTGACGATGACCTGCTGGCCCGTCTCGGCCACCTCGTCGAGAATCGCCAGGCACCGGGCTTTGAATTCTCCAGCTTGAATCATCGTCGACATGAGATGACCTTATCAGTTGACCATGGTCATCTCAAGTGGTCATATCGACCTCCCGTATCAGCGGATGAAGTACAGGCGTTCGTAGCGGTCGGCCAGCTTCCACCCGGCCGCGGTGCGCACGACGGTGTCGGCATACTCGCCCTGGGCCTCCATGTAGGTGGACCCGCCGTCGGCTCCGGCGAGCTTCATCACCATCCGGTACATCGAGCGGATCTTGGCCGAGTCGCTTCCCTCGCTGTTCCCGTCGACGTCGAACGTCACCATCGCGTTCGACGCCTGGCTGGCGGTGACCTCGAACATGGCCATCGTGGGCTCCAACCATGCCGCAGCCTCGGCCGGCGTGCCGATGATGCCCCCAGCGGTCGAATAATCGACATGGGCACCGTCGGCAAAGCAGGCCTGCCAGGCGGCCCAGTCCTTGTCGAGGATCGCCCACGAGTAGCGGTGGAGCAGATCGATGATCTCCAGGCGATCGGCGGTGTGGTCCATCGGGTTCCTGCTTTCGACGGTTGTGTGAACTTCGGGACTTTCGAGAATCGAGTGGGTCGGGAGCGGGCAGATCAGCGCGACATGCCGCCGTCGACGATCAAGACTGCGCCCGTCATGAACGACGAGGCATCGCTGGCCAGGTACAGCGCAGGCCCGACGATCTCGTCGGCCTCGGCGATGCGGCCGAGCGGGATCAACGCCCGCCCCTGATTGGCGAGCTGTTCGTCGGTGAACGCCTTGGTGACCATGTCGGTGCGGAACGTCCCGGGCATGATCACGTTGACTCGCACCGGAGCCAGGTCGACGGCCATCGATTTGGTCATCTGCAGCATCGCCGCCTTGGCGGGGGGATACAGATATCGCTGCGAGGTCGGCATGACCGCACCGATCGACGAGATGTTGATCACCGAACCGTGGCCCCCGGCGGCGAGGTATGGCGCCGCCGATTGGACGAGCAACATCGGGCCGAGCAGGTTGGTGGCGAATGCGCCGTGGAAGGCTGCAGGATCGACCCGGTCGAGCGTGCGGTCGAGGACGGTGCCCGCGTTGTTGACGACGATGTCGATCCGGCCGAACCGTTCGACGGTAGCCGCCACGAGGGTGGCGATATCCCCCGCCTCCTGCATCCGCACGGCGACCGCCAATCCCTGGCCGCCAAGCCCCTCGATCTCGGCGACGACCTGTTCGCAGGCCTCGATTTTGCGGCTGGCGACGACGACACCGGCTCCCGCCTTGGCGAATCCCAGGGCCATCGCCCGACCGAGCCCCCGTGAACCACCGGTGACGATGGCGACCCGACCCGTGAGGTCGAACAGGCGGTCAATATCGGGATGCACGCCGCAGAGTCCAGCACACCAGACCTGTCGCGGAGCGTACGCTGGGGTCATGACGACCCGTACCGTGCTCGGTTCCTGCCATCACGACTGTCCCGACACCTGCGGCTGGGTGGTGACCGTGGAGAACGGGAATGCCGTGCAGATGCGGGGCAACGCCGACCATCCGTACTCACAGGGCGAGCTCTGCCCGAAGGTCAACCGATTCCTCAAGCGGGTCCACGCCGAGGACCGGGTGCTCCACCCATTGATCCGCACGGGTGCCAAGGGTGCGGGCGAATTCCGTCGGGCGACCTGGGATGAGGCCGTCTCGTTGATCGTCGAGCGCATCGGAGCGATCCGCGAGGAGCACGGTGGCCAGGCGATCCTGCCATGGAACGACGCCGGCACCCAGGGCCTGATCCAGATGTCATCGCTCGATCGGCGGTTCTTCGCCCGGCTCGGCGCATCACGTCTGACCGGTTCGATCTGTGGCAACACGGCCAAGGCCGGGACGGCGGCGACCTACGGCTCGGGCCGCAGCTCGGACCCGATGGACGTCCGCCATGCCGAGGTGATCATCCTGTGGGGCACGAACACGCGCCTCACCAATCGCCATCTGTGGCCCTTCATCGAGGAGGCCAGGGCCCGAGGCGCCCAGGTCATCGTCATCGATCCACTGCGCACGATGACCGCCGAGTCGGCCGACTGGTTCCTCCAGCCACTTCCGGGAACCGATGTGGCCCTGATGCTGGCGATGATGCATGTGCTGATCCGCGACGATCTCGTCGATCACGACTACATCGCCGCGCATGCCACCGGCTATGACGACCTCCTCGAGCACGTGGCCGAGTGGACGCCCGAGCGGGCCGCGGCCGAGTGCGGGTTGGATGCGGCCGACATCGAACGGCTCGCCGCCCTTTACGGCAGCACGAAGCGGACGTTCCTGCGCACGCTGATCGGCGCCGAGCATCACGAGCACGGGGCGATGTTCTTCCGCACGCTGGCCTGCCTGCCGATCCTCACCGGCTCGTTCACCGTGCAGGGTGGCGGGTTGTCACGATCGGTCGGTTCGTGGAACTCACTCCACGTCGACGATTCGGTCTACAACCCGGTCGAGGACCAAACCACCCGGCTGATCAGCATGAACCATCTCGGCCGGGCACTCACCGACGCGTCGGTCGGGCTGCACGGCCTGTTCATCTGGGGTGGCAACCCGGTGGTGTCGCTCCCCGAGGCAGGAGTCATCCGTCAAGGATTGGCCCGCGACGACCTGTTCACCGTGGTCAGCGAGCAGTTCCTCACCGACACGGCGTTGTACGCCGATGTGGTGTTACCGGCCGCCACCCAGATCGAGCAGTACGACCTCGTACCGTCGTGGGGCAGCTTCTACCTCGGCTGGAACGACAAGGCAATCGAGCCGCTGGGCGAGGCCGTCGCCAATACCGAGATGTGGCGCCGCCTGGCCACCGGCTTCGGGTTCAGCGACCCGCTGTTCGAACTCGACGATGTGGCGCTGATCGAACTCGCCATGCACGACATCGACGTTGATCTACTGCGCAAGCAGGGCTTCATGCGCTACGACCTGCCCGAGGTGTTCCTGCCATATGCCCAGGGCGGATTCGCCACATCCGACGGCAGGGCCCACCTGCGCGCCGATGGGATGGCATCGATCGACCGACCGACGCTGCCGACCTATACGGCTCCCCCGGCGCCGACCGCATCACTACCGCTGCGGCTGATGACACCCAAGCTGCATACGCGATTTCTGAACGCCACGTATTCCAGCCACCACGGGGCGCTCGAGGACGGGCCGTTCGTCGAACTCTCCGCTGCCGACGCCGCGCGGCGCGGAGTCGGCGACGGCGATGAGGTCGCCGTGTGGAACGACGCCGGCTCGTTGAGGCTGAAGGTGCGCCTCAGCGAGCGGGTCCGCCCGGGCCTGGCCGTGATCCCGTGGGGATGGTGGGGCGAGGCAGCCAATGTCAACGTTCTGACGAGTGCCACCGAAACCGATTGGGGCGGCGGCGCCGCGTTCTTCGACACCCTCGTCGAGGTCGGACGTCGATAGCCGCCCGGTCGGCGCGACACCGTCACGCCGGTGCCGCTCGATCAGACTGAACACGTGATCACCCGCCGAGGAGTCGTGTTGATCGCCGCGCTCGCGGCGACAAGCGTGCTGGCCGTCGCTCTCGGGGTGACCGATCCCCTCGGAACCCCCGGCTACCCGCGGCGTTTCATGATCTGGAATCTGTTCCTCGCCTGGCTTCCGATGGCGGCGGCCGTCGGCCATCACCTCGCACAGACGCGCTGGAGCCGGTGGCTCGCACTTGTCTGCTGGCTCGTCCTCCTCCCGAACGCGCCGTACCTTGTCACCGATCTCGTCCACCTCGGCGACGGCGGGCGCGCCCTGTGGCGTCACGTGTTGCAGTTCGGCGTCGCCGCCTGGACCGGCACCCTCCTCGGCGTGGTGTCGCTCCGACTGGTCCACGACGATGTCGAACGCCACCACGGGCGACGCATCGGCTGGCTGGTCGTCATCGCTTCGACCGGGTTGTGCTCCGTCGGTGTGGTCATCGGCCGCTTCCAGCGCTGGAACTCGTGGGATCTGATCACCCGGCCCGAAGCCGTCGCCCAGTCGACGCTCGAATGGGTCCGCTCGCCGATCTCCGACGTGCGTTCCACCGCTGTGGCGATCGCCGTCGCGGCCTTCTTCGGCCTCGCCTATCTCACCGTATGGGCCCTCGAGGGCGTGCCGAAGATGTCGCGGTCGGGGTCCGCGGCGCTGCCCGGAACGTGACCACCGCTGTGCATGTCGACGTCACGGCTCAGCCGTGGGGAAGAGCGACGACACGTCCGGTGACCTGGCCTGATTCGAGCCGCCGATAGGCCGCCGGTACGTCATCGAGGGCGACATGCTCGACATGCAGCGAGAACCGCCCGGATCGGGCCAGGGCGATCAGCTCGCGGAGCTCGACGATGCCACCCCAGAACGTCGTCGACACGGCGGTCTCGAACGGGACACTCATGTAGTTGACGGCGGCGGTTCCCATACCGATGCCGACGATCACGATCTGCGAGACGGGGTGCACACTGGCCATCGCCAATTGGATGGTCGCATCGATGCCGACGCAGTCGAGTACCGCGGCGACACCTTGGCCGCCCGTCGCCGCTCGCACCCGCTCGGCCGCGTCGACCGCGTCGCCCCGCACGACCGCGTCGGCGCCGAGCGAGCGGGCGAGTTCGAGCTTGGCATCGGTGACGTCGACGGCGACGATCCGAGCCCCGGTCAATTCCCGGACCAACTGGATCGCCGAGTGACCAAGTCCACCGATGCCTTGGATCATCACCCAGTTGTCGGGGGTGCACAGCGAACGCACCGTGTTGAGGGCGTGGTAGGGCGTCAGCGCGGCGTCATCGATCGGTGCCCACACCCGCGGGTCGAGATCGCCCAGTGCCACCAGATGACGGGCGGCCGGCACCAGCAGGTAGTCGGCCAGACCGCCGTCGCGACCGAGGCCGCTGCCGGCCGGAACGCCCGGCTGCGAGGTGGCCAGGCAGTACTGCTCGAGGTCGGCTTGACAGCGTCGGCAGTGGCCGCACCCCCAGGCCCCATGAACGACGACGGCGTCGCCGATGTCGAACCCGCTGACTCCGGCACCCAACGCTTCGACCCAGCCCGCCGTCTCGTGACCGAGCGTGAACGGGTGCGGCACCGGCATCGGCCAATGCATCAGATGGAGATCGGAATGGCACAAACC
>JANMJD010000465.1:0-16490 GCA_031371195.1 Actinomycetes bacterium
GGGGCGGCGGTCGAGCCGGCGTCCGCGTCTGCGATCATCGTCGACGTCTCGTCGACCGAAGCGGCTGGCGGGATTGGGTCGCCCGACCCCGGCATCGCCGGCCCGATCGACAGCTCTGCCCGGCCGGCCGCAGCACCCACGCCGGAGCCGGGCGACGAGGAGTGGGTATTGCTCCCATGGCGTCAGGAGGTGGGCGATGCCGTCGGGCTGGCCGTGTCGGCCGACGGTACGGTGGTGCGGATCGGCCGGAATGGCAAGGTGGCCAAGCGCAATGGCCAACGCAAATGGGATGATCAGATTGGGCCCGGAGCCGACTTCGTCGGTCCGGTGGCGGTCGTCGCCAACGACAGATACGTCGCATCGACCAAGAACGCGACCTGGGAATGGGACGGCAAGAAGCGGCGGAAGTTGTTCTCCTTCGTGCCGACATCGCTGGCTGCGTCGGCCGACGGCACCGTCGCCGCGATCAATCCCGATGCCGGAAATGCCCTGGTCATCCTCGAGAACGGCCAGCTCATCACCGATGTCGCGGCTCGCTGGGTCGGTGTCCAGAGCCTGGGTAACTACGTCAAGGTCGGGTCCGACGGCAACGTGTACCGAGGGGGCCCGGGTCGATGGACGCAGATCGGTGGTGCCGCGACTTCGGTGGCCGTCAGTCCCACTGGCATTGTTGCCGCGGTGCTGCCCGATGGCACCGTGGCGACGCTCGGTGCCGATGGGGCATGGACGCCGTCGGGGGCGCTGCCTGTCGCCGCGGCCCAGGTGGCGGTGCACGACCAAGGTCTGTACGCGCTGGGTGTCGATCTCAACGTGTATCGCCTGGCTTGATCGAAATCTGATCGAGGCCCGATCGAGCGGTCCACCGGCTGCCTCCGCCTCGGGGCGATTCCCGCGGCCGGACCGCCGAGCTCGGCTACCGTCGAACACGTGTGTCGAAACATCACCATCCTGCATGGCCTTGAGCCGGGTGCCACCGAGGTCGAGATCCGCGCTGCCGCGCTGCAATACGTGCGCAAGGTGAGCGGTATCCGCACGGTGACGCCGAAGCATCGGGAGGCGTTCGATCTCGCCGTCGACCGGATCTCGTCGGCAACGGGTGACTTGCTCGCCGGACTCGGCCCTCGCCGACAGCCACCCACGACCGTCCCACCGCTGCGCCGGCCCGAAGTGGTCGCCCGTATCGCGGCGCGCGGCCGCCGCGACGACGACATGTAGCTGGTGCAGTGCCGTCGGTGGTCCGCGGGGTGTCTGAGGTATGCGAATAGGATGCCGGGACGGGCCTCGGGCCTCCGCTACGCTGGGCACGTGAGTTCTGTTCGCCTCGCCGGTCGATTTCGCCGCCCCCGGATGTTCTCCGGGGGAGCGTCTGGCGCGCGCTGAGCACTTCAGCCGTCTGAATGCCGAACGCCACCGCCGAACGAGAACGCCCGGGGGATCAGCCCCCTGTCCCGTCGCCTTCGTACCGACGATGCTCGTTCGTTTCCGCTCCCTCGATGTGAGGATTTTCGATGACTCCAGATCTATCCGCCATCGTGACCCACGCTCTGCAACGCGTCGGGGCCGCCCGCGACGTGGCCGACCTGACCGCCCTTGAATCCGAGTTGCTCGGCAAGCGCGGCGAACTCGGTCAGGCCAAGAGCGGCCTCGGCTCGATCGAGTCGATCGAGGAGCGCAAGGAGTTGGGACGGGCGATCAACGCGGCGACCACCTCGATCGCCGACGCCTTGACCGAACGCCGCTCGGCTTTGGCGTCGGCCGCACGCGCCGCCCAACTGGCGGCCGAACGGTTGGATCTGACCGAGACGATCTCGGCTCCGGCCCGGGGTCACGCCCATGTGGTGACCCAGGCCTGGGAGCGCCTGGAGGACGTATTCCTCGGGCTTGGCTTCCAGGTCGCCGAAGGGCCCGAGGTCGAGACCGACTGGTACAACTTCGGGGCACTGAACATGCCGCCGTCGCACCCGGCGCGCGGGATGTGGGACACGTTGTTCGTCGACCACGGCGATCCGGGAACCGTCGTCCTGCGGACCCACACCTCGCCCGTCCAGATCCGCGTGATGGAATCGCAGGAGCCGCCGATCTACATCATCGCCCCGGGTCGGGTCTATCGACGCGACACCCCCGACGCGACCCACATGCCGGTCTTCCACCAGATCGAAGGTCTCGTCGTCGACCGGGGGATCACGATGGCCGACCTCGCCGGCACGATCGAGGCGTTTACCAAAGCATTCTTCGGCGGTGAGTTCACCTCGCGGCTGCGGCCCTCGTACTTCCCGTTTACCGAACCGTCAGCTGAATTCGACATCCGCACGCCGTCGGGACAGTGGCTGGAGCTGGGCGGATGCGGCATGGTCCATCCCGAGGTACTGCGCGCCGGCGGCCTCGACCCCGAGGAGTGGAGCGGCTTTGCCTTCGGTTTCGGCATCGACCGCATGGCCAAGGAACGCCACGCGATCGATGACATCCGCGAGATGTATACGAATGACATCCGCTTCCTGGAACAGTTCTGAACGAAGGACGAAGAGATGGACGTCGTACTTTCCTGGCTCAACGACCTCGCCCCGCTCGGCGACGATGCGCAGCAGTTGGCCACGCTGATGAACACCCTCGGCCTCGCCGTCGAAGATGTGCGGACCACCGGAGGCTCGGTGCCCGGGGTGATCACGGCGCGCGTGCTGCGCACCGAGACCCACCCCGAGGCCGGCCATATCCACCGCGTCTTCGTCGATGCCGGTGACGGCCGCGAGCGCCATGTCTGGTGCGGGGCGTTCAACATGGCCCCCGGCGACGTGATCCCGCTGGCCACACCCGGTACCGAGATGCCAGACGGACGGCGTATCGAGGCCCGTCCGATCCTCAAGATCAACTCCGAGGGCATGCTCTGTTCCGCCGCGGAGTTGGGCTTGGGCGACGACCACAGCGGCATCCTCATCCTTGATCCGGCGACGCCATTGGGTGTTCCATACGGCGAGGCTCTGGGTCTGGCGAGCAACATCGTCTTCGAACTCGATCTGACCCGCAATCGCCCCGACTGCTGGGGGCATCTCGGCGTCGCCCGCGATCTGGCCGCTCAGCTCGAAGTGCCGATGCACGCCGCGGCGATGTCGGTCTCGGCCACCGGCGAGGCCGTGGCCTGCCCTGTGACGATCGTCGACGGCGATCGCTGCGGCCGGTTCACCGCCACGGTGATCTCGGGCGTACGGGTCGTCGAGTCGCCCCAGTGGATGCAGGATCGCCTGGCTGCCGCCGGGATGCGCCCGATCAACAACGTGGTCGACGTGAGCAACTATGTGATGCTCGAACTCAACCAGCCGAACCACGCCTACGACCTGGCCACGCTCGGCGGTGGTGGCTTCCGCATCCGGCCGGCGCTCGACGGCGAGACGATGACCACACTCGACGGTGTGCTGCGCACGATGACCGCCGACGATCTGCTGATCTGCGACGCCAACGACGTGCCGATCGGCCTGGCGGGCGTGATGGGCGGCCTCGAGTCGGAGATCTCGGAGACGACGACGACGGTGGCGCTGGAGATCGCATGGTTCGAACCCGATGGCATCGGAGCGACCGTCGCTCGCACCAACCTGCGTTCCGAGGCGTCGGCCCGATTCGAGCGAGGTGTCGATTCGCGAGGCATGGAGCGTTCGATTGCCCGGTTCGCCGAGTTGCTCGGCGAGACATGTCCTGAGCGGGTCGTGCATCGCGACTGCACCGATGAGCGGGGGGCCTCGATGCCTCCGGTGGACCGCTCGGTCGAGGTTCGCCTCTCGCAGGTCAACCGGATCCTGGGGACGTCTCTGACGGCCGCCGACCTGCCGCGCCTGCTGGACGCCATCGGGCTTACCGTGTCGGCCCACGCGTCGGGGCCGGTCCACGCGTCGGGGTCGGTCCACGCGTCGGGGTCGGCCAGCGTGGTGGTGGCGTTGCCGTCGTGGCGCCCGGACTGCACGTCCGAGATCGATGTCGTCGAGGAGATCGCCCGGCACTACGGCTACGACGCCATCGGCAAGACGGTGCCCAAGTCGACGGTCCACGGTCGGCTCAGTGCCGCCCAACAGCGTCGGCGGGCACTTCGCCAGGTGTTGCAGGGCGGGGGCGTGTCCGAGGCGATGCCCAATCCGTTCCTGGCTCCGGGCGACCTGGCGCGCTGCGCGTTGACCGATCGGGCCGTGGCGATCACCAACCCGCTGGTCGCCGAGGAATCCGTGCTGCGCACATCGCTGCGTCCCGGCCTGCTCAAGGCCCTGGCCTACAACGCCTCGCATCGGCGCACCGGTCTGTCGCTGTACGAGGTCGGCCATGTCTTCCCGCCCGGCACTGGACAGCTACCCGATGAGTACGAGGCGGTCGGGGTCGTCCTGGCCGGTCGCGAGGCGCCACAGGCCCTCGCGCTGTGGCGCGAGGTTGCGACCGCATTGTCGCTCGGCGCCCGCGTCGATCAGGGCAACGTTCCACCAGGCCTGCACCCGACGCGGTCGGCGACGCTGTCGCTCGGGCGCGACGTGGTGGGAATGCTCGGCGAGGTGCATCCCGACGTCCTCGATGCCTATGGCATCGCCGAGCGCGTCGCCGTGCTCGAACTGAATCTCACCGCGCTGTTGGCCAAGGAGCCGGCTCCGGTGCGGTGGAAGGCGACGTCCCGTTACCCGTCGAGCGACCTCGATCTGGCCTTCGTGACGCCCGATGATGTCACTGCCGACAAGCTCGACAAGGCGATTCGTCAGTCGGCGGGTGCGTTGCTCGCCGACCTCGGTCTCTTCGATGTCTACCGCGGCGCCGGAGTCCCCGAAGGCTTTCGCAGCCTGGCATACCGGCTGCGGCTCCAGGCCGCTGATCGCACGCTGACCGACGCCGATGTCGCCCAGGTTCGGGAGAAGTCGGTAGCTGCGGCCGCCAAGCTCAAAGCCTCGTTGCGCACCTGAACCCGGCCGACGAGAACACGCCGCCGCGGCAGCGGTCGAGGAGAACTAGTTGGCCGAGATGTCGGTCGGGTAGTGGGCGAGCCAGGCCAGTCGGTTGGGCTGGCGGGCCAGCACGCGTCGCCAGAGTCGGTCGGGGTGGCGGGTGAATACGTCGTCGGGGTGGAGATCGACGATCGCCCAAGCGTTGACCGACAGTTCGTCATCGAGCTGGCCTGCGCCCCACCCGGCGTAGCCGCGAAAGATGCGTAGCTCGTCGAGAGGAACGTCGATCGGGTCGAGCGCCAGGTCGATCGAGCCGAGCTCTGCGTCGGGGTCCTGGCCGAGTGGTGCCCAACCGGTGGTCAGCAGGCGACTGCCACGATGGCCGACGCCGATCAGTGCCCGGGTTTCCACCGGGCCGCCTGCGTAGACCCGTGCGGGCTCGCTGGCCCGGTCGAGCCAGCGAGCGATCTCGATCGGATGCTCGTCTGTGGGTCGGTTGAGGATCACGCCGAGAGCCCCGTCCTGGGAGTGCTCCAGCACGAATACAATCGAACGATCAAAGTTGGGATCGGTGAGTGGTGGCATGGCCACCAATAGTTGTCCTCGGCTCGACTGAAACATTTTTGGTTCACCTGCGTCGATATTGGGTTACGCCTATAACACTCTGGTTGATCAAGGCGTCGAGAGGACATCATGGCATTCGATTCGAAACGGTCCGGAGGGGGACTTCGTTCGCTGGTCGCCACCACCCTTGTCGTGGTGATCGTGTTGGTCGTCGGCCTGCCCCTCCTGTGGCGTTGGCTGGGTACCCCGTTTGCGACCAAGAAGATCGATCGCACCGCTCCACCTGTGCTCGTCGAGCTGCGTGATCTGGCCGAGTACCACGCGGCGAGCGGCGATTTCGAAGTGCTGGTCGACGTGGAGAAGGATGTGAGTTGGTTGCCCTCTGCTCTGGCGGGCGAGCGGGTCTTCTTCGTCGGAGTCGGTTCGGTCGATGCGCTGGTCGACTTCACCACCCTGGGCGACGAGGCGGTGCAGATGAACGACCTGCGCACCGAGGTGACGATCAGCCTGCCGAGCCCGACGCTCGCCGATCCGGTGGTCGATCCATCGCGCAGTGAGGTGGCCAATCGTGACCGCGGTCTGCTGAACCGACTGTCGGGCATCTTCACCGACAACCCTACGAGCGAGACCGAGCTGTACAAGCTGGCCGGTGTGAAGATGGCGGCTTCGGCCCAGGCCTCCGACCTGCAGCAACGGGCCGAGGACAACACCCGCAACATGCTGTACAGCCTGATGAAGTCGCTCGGCTTCGAGAAGGTCAATGTACGGTTCGCCGACGACGGGGCATCATCCCCGGGCAGTCCTGCCCCGTAAGCGACGACCGTCCTGCGATCGAAACATGGTTTCAGATTTGCGCATGAACATGCATGAGAGTGTATGATCATGCGAATATGGTCTCAGTAGGAATCATCGGGGCATCGGGCTACACGGGCGTAGAACTGCTCCGCATCGCCGCCGGTCATCCCGATTTTACGGTTGTGTACGCCACCGGCGACACCCAGGCCGGCACGCTGGCCGCCTCGCTCTACCCGGCCCTGACCGGGGCGTACCCCGACCTCGTCTTCGAGGAGTGGGACGTGGCGAAGGCCGACGGTCTCGACGTCGTGTTCCTTGGTTTGCCCCACGAGGCGTCGATGTCGATCGCCCCCTCGCTCGTCGGCCGCGTCGGGTGCGTTGTCGACCTGTCGGCCGCCTTCCGGCTCAAGGATGCCTCGCTGTATCCCCGCTGGTACGGCTTCGAGCACGACCAGCCGGAGTTGCTTGCCGAGGCCGTCTACGGGCTCCCCGAGTTGCATCGCGACGAACTGCCCGGTGCCCGGTTGATTGCCACACCGGGTTGCTACGTCACCGCGGCGACGCTGGCCCTCGCTCCGCTGGTCGACGCCGGGGTGATTTCGCCGAACGGCGTGATCGTCGACGCGGCGTCGGGAGCGAGCGGAGCAGGCCGGGCACTCAGGCATGGCTCGCTGTTCTGCACGGTCGACGAGGACTTCACCGCCTACGGTCTGCTCGATCATCGCCATACGCCGGAGATGGAACAGGAGACGGGCGCGCAGATCCTGTTCACTCCCCACCTGGCTCCGATGAACCGGGGCATCCTGGCCACCTGCTACGCCCGCCCGGCCGACGGGGTCACGCCGACGACCGCGTCACTGCTCGCCACCCTCGCCACCGCCTACGCCCAGGAGCCCTTCGTCGTCGTACGGCCCGCTTCGCCGTCGACCAAGGCGACGCTGGGCTCGAACTCCGTCCACATCAGCGCCCGCTATGACGACCGGACCGGCTACGTCGTGGCCCTGTGCGCCCTCGACAATCTGGCCAAGGGTGCGTCGGGTGGTGCGGTGCAGGCGGCCAACGTCGCGCTCGGGCTCGCCGAGACGGCGGGCCTGTCCAACGTCGGCCTCTACCCGTGACCGGCCTGGCCACCCCCGTCGTGGCGGGCAACACTGCGGCCGACAAGGCTGACATGTTGATCGAGGCGTTGCCGTACATCCGCCGGTTCGCCGGCAAGGTCGTCGTCGTGAAGTACGGCGGTAATGCCCTCGCCGGATCGTCCGAGGCCGATGCATTGGCGCACTTCGCCCAGGACATCGTGTTGATGCGCTCGGTCGGGATGCGCCCGGTCGTGGTTCATGGTGGGGGCCCGCAGATCTCCGACATGATCATGCGCCTCGGTCTGACGACCGAGTTTCGCAACGGGCTACGGGTCACCGATGCGGCGACGATCGACATCGCCCGGATGGTGCTCGTCGGCCAGGTCAACCCGCAGATCGTCTCGGCGATCAACACCCACGGCCCCCTGGCCGTCGGCGTCTCGGGCGAGGACGCCGGCCTCATCCGGGCCACCGTTCGCCATGTCGACCTGGGCTTCGTCGGCGACGTCGAGGCGATCAACCCGACGATCCTGCGCGGTCTGCTCGACGACGAGTTCATCCCGGTGATCGCCACGATCGGCACCGATGCGGCCGGGCAGGCGTTCAACATCAATGCCGACACCGTCGCCGGCGAGATCGCCGAGGCGCTCGGCGCCGAGAAACTCGTCTATCTCACCGATATCGAAGGGCTGCGGCGCGTTGTCGACGACCCGACCAGTCTGATCCGCCAAACCACTGCCGATGAACTGGAGGCCCTGATGGGCGATGGAACGATTGCCGGGGGCATGATCCCCAAGGTCGAGAGCTGCGTGAAGGCCCTGCGTGGAGGCGTGCGTCGGGCCCACATCCTCGACGGCCGGATTCCCCACGTACTGCTCCTCGAGATCTTCACCGACGCAGGGATAGGAACGATGGCGGTCGGACAGGAGATGGCGTCATGACCAGCCATGCGTTCGCTACCGACGGGCTCGATCATTGCCCGTTCATGCCGGTCTTCGGCGCCCCCCAAGTGACGTTCGCCCGCGGCGACGGAACACAGTTGTGGGACACCGACGGCAAGCGGTACCTCGACTTCCTCGGGGGCCTGGCGGTCATCGCCCTCGGCCACTCGAATCCGGTGATCGCCGACGCCATTGCCGAGCAGGCCCGAACGTTGCTGCACGTCTCCAACCTGTTCGCCAACCCGGTCGCCACGCAGGCCGCCATCGGGGTCAACGCGCTGTTGCAGGAGGCGACCGGATCTGAGGGCCAGACGTTCTTCTGCAACTCCGGGGCCGAGGCCAACGAGTGCGCCCTCAAGCTGGCCCGCAAGTTCGGTGGTCGAGGTCGTCATGTCGTCGTCTCGGCGCTCGGGTCGTTTCACGGTCGTACGCTGGCGACGCTTGCCGCCACCGGCCAGCCGGCCAAGCACGAACCGTTCCAGCCGATGCCCGACGGATTCCGTCACGTGGAGTGGAACTCGTTGGAGGCATTCGAGGCGGCGCTCGATCCATCGGTGGCTGCCGTCCTGATCGAGCCAGTTCAGGGCGAGGGCGGGGTCAACCCGGCGACCGTCGCGTACTTCCAGGGCATGCGCCGCATCTGCGACGAACGGGGCATGTTGATGATGATCGACGAGATCCAGACCGGGTTCGGTCGCACCGGACGTTGGTTCGGCTTCGAGCACTTCGGCATCGTTCCCGATGTCGTCACGATGGCCAAGGCGATGGGCAACGGCTTCCCGGTCGGCGCCTGCTGGGCGCGTCGGGACATCGCTGCGGTGTTCCAACCGGGCGATCACGGCTCGACGTACTCCGGCACAGCCATCGCCACGGCGGCGGTCAATGCGGTGATGTCCGAGATGCGCCGCCTCGATGCCCCCGGTCTGGCTGCGACGCAGGGCGCCAAACTGGCCGCCGGCCTGCGCACCCTGCCCGGCGTGGCCGACGTCCGCGGGCTCGGACTGCTGCTCGCCGCCGAGTTGGAGCCGGGCCGCGACGCCAAGGCGGTCTATACCGCGTGCCTCGCCAACGGCCTGGTGACCAACGCCGTTACCGACTCGGCGCTTCGCTTCGCTCCGCCGTTGACCGTGAGCGACGCGGAGATCGACGAGGCCGTGGCCATTCTGAAAGACGTGCTCGCCGCGTGAGGCACTTCCTCGAAATCACCGACCTTTTGCCCGCCGAGCTGGCGTCCGTGCTGTCGCGCGCCGCCGTACCGATCGGCGAGCTCGGCCATCCGCTCCAAGGTCTGGGAGTCGCCCTGATCTTCGAGAAGCCCTCGAATCGCACCCGCCAATCGATGGAGATGGCGGTCGCCCAGCTCGGCGGTCATCCGATCTACACCCGGGGCGAGGAGGTCGGCTTCGATATCCGTGAGCCCGTCGAGGATGTCACCCGAATCATGGCGGGATACCACGCCGTGCTCGCCGCCCGGGTGTTCCATCATGACGTCGTGACCCGGATGGCTGCCCTCGACGTCGCTCCAGTCGTCAACATGCTCTCCGAACAGTCGCATCCGCTGCAGGGTCTGACCGACGCCCTGACGATGCAGCAGTGTCTGGGTCCGTTGGCCGGCCGGACCGTCGCCTACGTCGGCGACTACAACAACGTCGCCCGGTCGCTGGCCGAGGTGTCTGCCATGCTCGGCGCCCACGTGCGCCTCGGCTGCCCGGCGGGGTTCGACGCGTCGGGCGCCGAGTTGGAACGGATCGCCTCGTTGGGCGCGGCGTCGGTCACCCAGACCGCCCGGGCCATCGACGCGGTGGTCGGTGCGCACGCCGTTCACACCGACACGTGGACGTCGATGGGGCAGGAGGCCGAGAAGGCCGAGCGGATGCGGGTGTTCGAAGGATTCCAGGTAGACGACGGTGTGATGAGCGCGGCGGCCGAGGGTGCGCTGTTCTTCCACTGCCTGCCCGCATACCGCGGCTACGAGGTCGCCGCCTCGGTCATCGACGGGCCGCGGTCGCGGGTCTTCGAGCAGGGCCACAATCGTCTCCACGCCGCTCGCGGACTGCTGTCATGGTTGATCGAGGTCAACCGGATGGAGGAGCGGCGGTGACGTCCAAAGTCCAGCGCCAGCAGGCGATCGTGCGGCTGATCACCGATCACACCGTCGGCAGCCAGCCTCAATTGGTCGAAATGCTCGCCGTCGAGGGGATCGCCGCCACCCAGGCAACGGTGTCCCGCGACCTCGAAGATGTCGGCGCGGTCAAAATACGTGTCGCCGGTGGCGAGACGATCTACGCTCTGCCCGAGCTGCCCCACGAGCGGGTGACCCCGATCGACCATCTCCGCCGGGTGCTCGGCGAGTGGGTCGCCGATGTCAAGCATTCGGCCAACCTGGTCGTCGTGAGCACGCCGGCGGGTTGTGCCCATGTGGTCGCCTCGGCGCTCGACCGATCGGGGATGGTTGGCATCATCGGCACGGTCGCCGGTGACGACACGTTGCTGATCGTCGCCGACGAGCGCACCGGCGGTTCTACGTTGGCCGACAGGTTGCGCGAGGTCGCCGGTCTTACCGGGAGAAGTCAGCGATGAGTGCCGAGGAGCACCGCGGCAAGACGCTGTGGCACGGCCGGTTCGAGGGCGGCCCGGCGGCCGAATTGATGGCGTACACGGCGAGCATCGGCTTCGATCGGCTGATGTGGGCTGATGACATCGCCGGTTCCCGGGCCCACGCGACGATGCTCGGTGATGTGGGCCTGCTCGACCGGTCGGAGTGCCGTGCGGTTCTCGATGCGCTCGACACAACGGCTGTGGAGATGGCCGATGGAACATTCGTCTTCATCGAGTCCGACGAGGACATCCATACGGCGGTCGAACGCCGGGTCACCGAACTGGCCGGGCCGGCCGGGGCCAAGCTGCACACCGGCCGCAGTCGCAACGACCAGTCCGCCACCGATCTGCGGTTGTGGTGCAAGCGGGAGCTTCTCGCCGTCGCCCGGCGCGTCGTCGGGCTCCAAGAGGTGCTGCTGGCTCGTGCCGTCGAGGCGGGAGTCGGCGATGATGGCGTGTATCTGCCGGGCTACACCCACTTGCAGCGAGCTCAGCCGGTGTTGCTCGCCCATCACCTGCTCGCTCACGCCTGGGCGCTCGCCCGGGATGTGGATCGGTTGGTGGCGACCATCGACCGCCTCGACGTGTCGGTCCTCGGCGCGGGAGCCCTCGCCGGATCGTCGCTGCCGCTCGATCCGGAGCGCAGTGCCGAGCTGCTCGGGTTCGCCCGCACGTTCGACAACAGCCTCGACGCGGTCGCCGACCGCGACCACGTGGCCGAAGCACTCTTCGATCTCGCCCTGATCGGCATCCATCTGTCGCGGATCGGCGAGGAGTGGGTGTTGTGGACGTCCGAGGAGTTCGGCTTCGCGAAGCTCGACGACGCCTATGCCACGGGCTCGTCGATGCTGCCCCAGAAGAAGAACCCCGATATCGCCGAGCTTGCCCGCGGCAAGGCCGGTCGGTTGATCGGGAACCTGACCGGTCTGTTGGTCACGCTGAAGGGTCTGCCGCTGTCGTACAACCGCGATCTGCAGGAGGACAAGGAACCCCTGTTCGACGCGGCCGAGCAGGTCAGCCTGGCTCTCGGAGCGATGAGTGGGATGATCGCCACCGCCACGTTCGTGCCGCAGCGAATGCAGCTCGCCGCCGATGCCGAGACGTCGGCGGCCACAGATCTCGCTGAGTGGCTGGTCGAGGCGGGGACGCCGTTCCGTGACGCCCACGCCATTGTCGGCACCCTCGTGCGGCGCTGTCTGGCCGGTGAGGGCGCGCTCGCCGATCTCGTCACCGATCACCCGGCACTCGGTTCGGAGGCTGCGAGGTTGGTGGCCGCCGGAGTCGGGGTGCGGCGACGGACGACCCGCGGTGGCGCCGGTCCGGCACCGGTCGCCGCCCAGCTCGAGCGATTCCGGGCCCGGCTGGCGATCGATCGTGTGCGGTTGGGAATGAATGGAGGATGACCATCGCCACCAACAGTTCGCCGTGTCCGGTCCCATCGGCAACAATGAGCGTCTGATGCCGCTCCACCACCCTCCCCGGGTCCGCAATGTGGACCTCGACGTCCAGCTCCAGGGTGTCCCCGGGGCTGCGTGCGCAGCAGGGGTGCCGGTGTGATGTCGATGGGCGGCGCGGCGGCACGCGCCCACGTCCTCGATCGTTCGTTCTACGACCGCGATGCCCGCGATGTCGCCCCGGAACTGCTCAACAAGATCCTCGTCGCCGGTCACTGCGCCGGCAGGGTCGTCGAGGTCGAGGCCTACGTCGCCGATGATCGGGCGAGTCATTCGTACAACGGCCCGACCATGCGTAACCGGGTGATGTTCGGCCCCCCGGGGTATCTCTACGTGTACTTCACCTATGGCATGCATTTCTGCGCCAACGTGGTCACCGGCGCCGAGGGCGACGGGCAGGCGGTCCTGATCCGTGCCCTGGAACCGCTCAAGGGTTTGTCGGAGATGAGAACCCGCCGGGCGAATGTGACTCGTGACGTCGACCTGGCCAGTGGCCCGGGCAAGCTCACCCGGGCAATGGCGATCGGGCGCGACAACAACGGACAGGACCTCTGCCGCAGCCGCATCCGCATCGTCGACGACGGCACCCCACCGCCGCTGAAACCGGGGGTGTCGGCCCGCATCGGGATCACCGAGGCGGTCGACGTCCGGTGGCGCTGGTACATTGCCGGAAATCCGCATGTGTCCCCACGTGCATCCGGGGCCAAGCCGACGTCGGCCGATCCGACGATCTCGGTCTGATCGTCCGTCTACGACGTCGTGCCGCTCCATTCGATCCGTGCACCGTGGATAGATCCGGTTGCCAGGATCTCCTCGTGGCCGCCGGGCCAGCTGGTCAGCCGAAGGTCCGTGACCGCTCCGGCCGGCTCCATCCGTAACCAGGCCAGGGGTTGGTCGACCGTCGCGCGGGTCCCGTGATCGTGCAGTGCCGCTGTCACCGTCTGTTGTGTCGCCGAAGGCAGGTACTGCCAGACAATCGAGTGGTAGACGATGCCGGTGGTGCCTGCGACCCGATCGCCCAGCCGCAACGTCAGCCATTCCGCCGCATCGGCGCGATCGATCGCCACCGGAACCCGCTCGGCGATCGTCAGAGCCGCCCGGATTCGGGTGAGCCGGCCCGGCTGATCGGGCCAGACGAACGACAGCAAGCGCAGTCGTGCATCGGGGTCGGCGGCGTCGAGCGGCGCGATGTCGCAGCCCTGTCGACCGACGACCGTGACGGGCGAGAGCAGGGGCGGTGTTGTCCACACATCGGTGAATCCGACTTCGCTGTGCGGGTCTCCGACCGAGCTGTGTCCGGTGTCGTACCAGAAGCTGTCCCAGCGCAGGTTCAATCCGGCCGACGCGCCGATCTCCATGAGTTCAACCGGTCGCCCGAAACGCCGGGCGAGGAGGCAGAATCCGCCGGCGAGCAGCGCTGCCCGCCCGACCTCGTTGGTCTGCACCTGTTGGTCGAGGGCGACGTCGACGTCCACCCGGCGGCGATCCACGACGCGAAGGAACTCGTCGACCAGTCCGCGCCTGGGGCGTCCCCCCATCGACGGGTAGTACGTTGCCAGCTCCGGCTCGGCACCGCTGAGCACCAGACGATGGACGGCACCGGCCAGACGAAGCACGACCGCATCGTGGACCGGCCGTTCACTGCGACCCTCGAGCAGGTCGCGCAGCACGGCGGCCGTCGGGTCGTCGTCGTATCGATCGGCCAGTTCCCTGTGCAAGGTCGCGTACATCGGCGAGCCGAGCGTGGCTGCAGCCGTGGCCTGCATCTCGAACGCGGCGCGCAGTGAGAATCTCGCGGCATGCACCACGCCACCGACGGTACTCGTCCGGGTCGACGATGCGACCTTCGGACCTCGCACCCGATCCAAGGTGTCGCCGCCCGTCCGACTGCCTAGCATCGGGCCAGCTATGGATCTGATCACCGACCTCGAAGCCCGTGGGCTCATCCACGACTCCACCGATCGCGCCGCGCTCGCCGCTCGTCTGGCCGAGGGACCGATCGGGGTGTACGTCGGGTTCGATCCGACGGCCGACTCGTTGCACGCCGGCAACCTGCTCGGTCAAGTGACACTGCGGCGGTTCCAGCTGGCGGGACACCACCCCGTGGTGCTGGCCGGCGGGGCGACCGGCATGGTGGGCGATCCGGGCGGCCGCAGCGAGGAGCGCAACCTGCTCGATCGAGAAACCCTCGATCACAACGTCGCCTGCGTGAAGCGGCAGCTCGAACAGATCCTCGATTTCGGCGGGGGTCCGAATGCGGCGCGATTGGTCGACAACGCCGTGTGGACCGCCCCGGTCTCGGTTCTCGAGTTTCTCCGCGACGTGGGCAAGCACTTCACGATCAACCAGATGGTGGCCAAGGAGAGCGTGCGAGCCCGCATGGAGAGTGAGCACGGCATCTCGTACACCGAGTTCAGCTACATGCTCCTACAGGCCAATGACTTCCGCCACCTGTGTGAGCACGAGGGTGTCGAGATGCAGATGGGCGGCTCCGATCAGTGGGGCAACATCACCGCCGGGACCGACCTGATCCGGCGGCGCCTCGGCCGGTCGGGCTATGGGCTGACGTGGCCGTTACTCACCCGCACCGACGGCCAGAAGATGGGGAAGTCCGCCGAGGGTGCCTTGTGGCTCGACCCGGTCAAGACCTCGCCGTACCAGTTCCGCCAGTACTGGATGCAATTGCCCGACGACGACGTCGAACGATTTCTCCTCCAGCTGACCTTCCGATCGGTTGCCGAGATTCGTGGACTGGTCGATGAGCATCGGGCCGCCCCCGAGCGGCGTCAGGCGCAGGTCGCCCTCGCCGACGACCTCACCGCGCTCGTCCATGGCACGGTCGCGGCGCAGACCGCTGCTCGGGCAGCTGATGTCCTGTTCGGTGGTGATCCGACGACGGCATCGGTCGAAGTACTCGACACGTTGCGTAGGGAGATCCCGGCCCACACGGTCAGTGCTGACGCGCTCGAGGAAACCCTGACCTTGCTCGTCGCCTGTGGTCTGGCGTCGTCGAACGGCGACGCGCGGAGAACTTTGGCCCAGCGCGGATACCGCGCGAACGGTGTGCAGCTCGGCGAAGATACGCCTCTAGCTGGTCTTACGCGTCTGCACGGACGCTACTTGTTGCTCCGGAAGGGTCGCTCGACCTATTGCCTCGTCGAAGTTTCTGAAAACAGAGGTTGACGTTCTCGCCGTCCGTCGGTAGTGTGATTCCTCGCCCCGGAGTGCGGAAATGCGCACCGGGTACCCAGCACCAACACCACAGAGTGAGTGCTGAGCGAGCTTCGGCTCCTTGAAAACGGAAGAGAAGACTGAACGCCAGTGCGGGCAGTCACACCTATTTCAGGTCTGACTGCACGTCAATTCAAATGCAAGTTGGGTAACCAGCCCCGACACAACACAGCGAGGATTCAGTGGAACCACGGAGAATTAGATTCCCTCCGCCACTGAGATTCTTCTGAACAAGACAATCGCTAAAGAGTTCGCTCTTGAACGAAAGTTTTCGATGGAGAGTTTGATCCTGGCTCAGGACGAACGCTGGCGGCGTGCTTAACACATGCAAGTCGAACGGGCACCAACGAGTCGCAAGACGAGGGAAGTGCTAGTGGCGAACGGGTGCGTAACACGTGAGGAACCTACCCCGGTCTCTGGAATAACAGTCGGAAACGACTGCTAATACCGGATACCTTCGGACCATCGCATGGTGGATCGAAGAAAGAATTTCGGATCGGGACGGCCTCGCGGCCTATCAGCTTGTTGGTGGGGTAACGGCCTACCAAGGCTTCGACGGGTAGCTGGTCTGAGAGGATGATCAGCCACACTGGGACTGAGACACGGCCCAGACTCCTACGGGAGGCAGCAGTGGGGAATCTTGCGCAATGGGCGAAAGCCTGACGCAGCAACGCCGCGTGGGGGAAGAAGGCTCTCGGGTTGTAAACCCCTTTCAGCAGGAACGAAAATGACGGTACCTGCAGAAGAAGGTGCGGCCAACTACGTGCCAGCAGCCGCGGTGATACGTAGGCACCAAGCGTTGTCCGGATTTATTGGGCGTAAAGAGCTCGTAGGCGGTTCAGTAAGTCGGGTGTGAAAACTCTGGGCTCAACCCAGAGCCGCCACTCGATACTGCTGTGACTTGAGTTCGGTAGGGGAGCAGGG
>JANMJD010000472.1:0-5212 GCA_031371195.1 Actinomycetes bacterium
GCCGCGAGGAACGCATCAAGTCGATCGTCGCCCGTGGGACCGGGCTCGGTAGCCAGGGCTGCACTGACCTCGCTGTCGGTGAGCGCCGCCGTGTCGGCCATCCACCCGAGCATCGCTCGGTAGGCATCGGTGATCGGTTCCCGCGAGATCCACTCGGCCAGATCTGCCAGCGTGAGGGTGGTTTCGGGCACGAGCTGAGCTTATGCCGTCGTCCCGGCTGAGACCTGGCGCGGGTGCCCGCGTTAGCGTGAGCGGCGTTCGCTTTCGTATCCAAGGGGTCAGTGATGAAGGTCAAAGCCGCAGCAATCTGGGATCTCAATCAGCCGTGGGAGATCGTCGACATGGAAGTCGGCGACCCCAAGGCCGGAGAGGTGCTGGTCAACTGGAAGGTGGCCGGTCTGTGCCACTCCGACGAGCACATGGTCACCGGTGACCTGGTGCCGCCGAAGGAGGCGTGGCCGCTGCTCGGCATCGACAACTTCTTCCCGGTCGTCGGCGGTCACGAGGGTGCCGGTGTGGTGCTCGCCGTCGGTGACGGCGTGTCGACCGTGCAGGTCGGCGACCACATCTCGGCCAGCTTCGTACCATCGTGCGGCCGCTGCCGCTACTGCTCGACGGGTAAGCAGAATCTGTGCGACTCGGGCGCCGGCGCCTTCGGCAAGGGCATGATCACCGACGGCACCAGCCGCCACGACATCAACGGCCACGACCCGGTGCTGATGGCCAAGCTCGGTACCTTCTCCGAGGCCACCTGCGTCGGTGAGAATTCGGTGATCAAGGTCGACAAGGAGTTCCCGCTCGACGTCGTCGCCCTGGTCAGTTGCGGCGTGGCCACCGGCTGGGGTTCGGCGACCAACCGCGCCGCGGTCGAGCCGGGCGACACCGTGGTCGTCGTCGGCATCGGCGGCATCGGCATCAACGCCGTGCAGGGCGCCAAGATGGCCGGCGCCAAGCGCGTCATCGCCGTCGACCCGATCGAGTTCAAGCGTGAAAAGGCGATGGAGTTCGGTGCCACGCATACGTTCTCGTCGATGGAAGAGGCGATGCCCGCCGTCACCGAGCTCACCTGGGGCCAGATGGCCGACAAGGTGATCATGACCCCCGGGGTGATGTACGGCGACCTGATGCAACTCGGCACCGCCCTGTGCGGCAAGGGCGGCACGATCGTCGTCACCGCGGTGGCCCCGATGACGCAGACCCACTCGGCGGTCAACCTGTTCGAGCTGGCGATGTGGAACAAGGAGATCAAGGGCACGATCTTCGGCTCGCTCAACCCGCGCGCCGACATCCCCAAGTTGCTCGGCATGTACCGCGACGGCACGCTCAAACTCGACGAGCTGATCACCAAGCGCTATCCGCTGGCCGAGATCAACGAGGGTTACCGGGCGATGCGCGACGGCGAGAACATCCGCGGCATCCTCGTGAATGACTGAATCAGCAGAACTTCTGGCCCGCCTCGGCGGGCAGGTGGTCGGGCGGCGCAGGGAGCTGGAGTTGATCCTCGCCGCCCTCGCCGCCGACCGCCACATCCTGTTGGAAGGCCCCCCGGGCACGGGCAAGTCGACGGTGTTGCGCGCTGTCGCCGGTGAGCTGGGAGTCGGCTTCGAGTTCGTCGAGGGCAACGCCGAGTTGACCCCGGCGCGTCTGGTCGGCCACTTCGACCCGGCGCGGGTGATCACCGACGGCTACTCGCCCGATGTGTACCAGGACGGCCCGCTGGCCACGGCGCTGCGCGACGGGTCGCTGCTGTACATCGAGGAGATCAACCGCATTCCCGAAGAGACCCTCAACGTGCTCGTCACCGTGATGAGCGAGGGTGAACTGCACGTGCCCCGCCTCGGGCGGATCGTCGCCAACCGCGGGTTTCGCCTGGTCGCGGCGATGAATCCATTCGATGCGGTGGGCACGGCGCGTATCTCGGGGGCGATCTACGACCGCGTCTGCCGCCTGGCGGTCGGCTACCAGCCGGCCGCCGAGGAGGCGACCATAGTCACCCGGTCCACCGGTGCGGATTCACCCGACGCGGCATGGGTCGACAAGGTGGTCGAACTGGTGCGCCGCACTCGGAACCATCCTGAGCTGCGCGTCGGTTCGTCGGTGCGTGGGGCGATCGACACGACGATGGTGGCGGTATCGCTCGGATCGCTGCGCGGCCTGCCGGCCACCGATTCAGGAGTCGGACTCGACGCCGCGCTCGTTGCCCTCTCGGGGCGGATCCGGTTGCGCGAGGGTGCCGCGCGGACCACCGAGGAGATCGTCACCGAGCTGTGGTACGAGATCTTCGGCCGCCCCGACGCCGACCCCGACCGTGATGTCGACAGCGGTGGTGAGCGGGGAAAAGCGGTAGCCCCGAACGGGGCCAGCCCCCGCTCGTAAAGGAAGGGGCCGACGCCGACCAGGCCGTGCAGGAGGCCGGGCGACGGACCACATCGCGCCGCGACCTCTCCCGCCACGAGGGCTTCGAACAAATCTCGCCCGAGGTCGGCGAACTCGATGAGGCCGCCTTCGACGACGCCATGGACCACGATCCCGACGAGACCCTGGCGCTGCTCGCCGACCTCACCGCGGCGACCGACCCGACGTTGCGGGCGCTGGCCAAGCGGCTGGCCGGACGGCTGATGTTGGAGATGTCGCGCCGCGGTCCCGTCCGGCCCCGAGGCATCGGCAAGCTGGTCACCCAGCCCTATCGGCCCGACGGCGGCGACCTCGATCTCGATGCCTCGATCGAGGTGCTCGCCGAGTCGCGAGCTCTGGGTATCGCCCCCGATCCGGAGCGGCTGTACGTCCGCGGCTGGGCCAAGCCGGGCACGGCGTTGTGCCTGATGATCGACCGTTCCGGTTCGATGGGCGGCCGCCCGCTGGCCACCTCGGCCGTTGCCGCGGCGGCGATCGCCTGGCGGGCACCCGACGACTACAGCGTATTGGCCTTCGGCAAGGACGTCGTCGTCGCCAAATCGCAGGACGCTGCAAAGTCTCCCGACCGGGTGGTCAACGACGTGCTGACGCTACGCGGCTTCGGCACCACCGACCTCGCGGGCGCGTTGCAGACCGCCGCCGTCCAGCTCGGCCGAAGTCGCGCCGGGCGTCGCATCGGCATCCTGCTGTCGGACTGCCGGGCCACCGTTCCCGGCGATGTCGTCGCCGCGGCCCGGAGCCTGGACGAACTGTGCATCATCGCCCCCGACGGCGACGCCGACGAGGCCCGCGCCCTGGCGATCAGCGTCGGCGCCCGCCTCGTCACCGTCGACGGGCCCTCACAGATCCCCGAAGCCCTGGCCGCCGCCCTGGGCGACTGACCGAACCGCGGGCTACTTGCAGGTCGGATCGTCGGGCGGAAAGATGCCCTTGGTCTGATCGTCGAGGACGACAACGGGCACGGTGGTCGTCGTAGTCGGAATCGTGGAGGTGGTGGTCGTACTGCGGGAGCCGGCGGTCGTCGTCGGAGGGTTCGACGAGGTTCCGACGGTTGTGGGCAGCGCCAGGATCGTCGTATCGACCGGCGGGGCGAACAGTCCGGCGGCGTCACCGATCAGCTTCGTGCCGCGGAAGACGGCGAGCACGTCCTGCATGTACTGCGACTTGATGTTCGGGATGAGCACCGACTGATCGTTGATCTTGCGGCCTGACGCCTCGATCTGGAACGTCCGGACGGTGGCCGCATCGAAGCTACGCAGGGCCTGGGCGACATCGAGCATCAGGCCGGCGGTCAGCCCGGAATCCGTGGTGATGTTCTTGATCGCCGTATCGACCAGACCCTTGGCCACCCCGGGGTCGGTCAGCCAACGGCTGAGTGCCTTGGCCATCGCTCGCTTGAGGAAGTCCTGTTGGCGGGTGATCCGACCGAGATCGGACGTGCCGTCGGTCTGCCAGCTGCCCTTGTCGTCCTGCCATTGGTAGTGGCGCGAGCGAACGTATGCCAGCGCCTCTTCGCCGCCGAAGACATGGCACTCCGGGGTTTCGATGTACAGGCCGGTGTTCTTGTCCCGGGTGGGGAAGGCGAACGGAACAGCCACACCGTTGACGGCATCGACGAGATCACGGAACGTACAGAAGTCGATGTTGATCCAGTGATCGATGGCCAGATAGAAGTTCTTGGCGATCGTGTTGATGATCTTTTGCGGGTTGTTCGGATCGAGGGCGCCGTTGATGCGTCCGTTGCTGGTGCGTCCGTCGATCTTGACCCACAAGTCTCGGGGGAACGACAGGATCGCCGCCTGCTTGGTCGTGGAGTTGACCCGCAACAGCATGATCGTGTCGGCCCGCTGCCCGCCGACGTCACCGGCCGAGCCGAAAGCGCCGGCATACGGTGAGTTCGGGTCGATGCACTCACGACTGTCGCTGGCCGTGAGCAGGAAGTTCTTGGCCCCGAAGTCGACCACTTGGGGGACGACGGTCGTCGGTTCGGTCGGGGCCGGCGCCTGCCCGGCGATCGTGGACGCCGACACTTCGGGGGTGGTGGCTGCCGTGCCCGACGACGAGCCGGCGGCCTGCGAATCGATCTGAACCACCGCACGATGGCCGAGCCGGTTGTTGGCATACCAGATCAAACCCGAGGCGGCGAGCAGCGCCACCGTGATCACCGAGTTGAACACCAGCACGAATCGCTGCGGCCAGGTGCGATGCACCCGGCGGGGTTTGCCTGGCGCCGGTGTGAGTTCGCCGGTGGTCGTCGCCCCGGCGATCGCCGCGGCCAGTACCGCATCGGATGATCGACGTCGCAGGCCCATGAGGGTCCCAGGTTACCCAGTGAGTCGGTCGGCCTACTCGCGGCGGGCGCGCCCGCTCAGACGACGACTACCACAGTGTCGATCTGCGCCCAGTCCCAGATCGAGATCGCGTCGTCCGTTGCCTGGCGGACGCAGCCGCCCGACAGCGCCTGGCCCAGTTGGCTGTCGGTCTGCACCGGGCGGCCGTGCTTCACCGGAATCTCGTGGAACCCGACGTTGCCGCCGTTCGGACCGATGGCGAAGCGCACCATCCATCGCCAGCACACCGCCTGATTGCTCACCGCACATGTCGTTTCCGAGCGGCTCCAGACGCGGTATGTGCCCGTACTGGGCGTGCCGATCCGGCCGCTGACCTGGTGTGTCTTGAGCACGACGCCGGTTTCGTCGACCGCCCAGATTCGCTGGCGCTGGTTGGAGTAGACGATCCGCCGCCCGGTGCCCGAATCGCCCGGGAGCACCTCTTCGGGAGGAACCAATGGTGGCGG
>JANMJD010000010.1:0-2326 GCA_031371195.1 Actinomycetes bacterium
GATCAGTTCAAGGACATCGCCCTGCGGCTGCAAGCCGATTTCGACAACTACCGCAAGCGAATGACGCAGGTGCAGACCGCCGAGGTCGATCGGGCCACCGGCAAGATGGCCGAGGCGCTGCTGCCGGTGCTCGACGCGGCCGAGAACGCCTTTCTGCAGCATCCGGCCGAGGTCGAGCCTTTGTTCAACCTGCTGCTCGGCGAGCTGCGCAAGCAGGGGCTCGAGTCGATGAATCTGCTCGAGCAACCGTTCGATCCGGCCCTGGCGGAGGCCGTGATGCACGAGCCGGGTGACGGCGGAGAACCGGTCGTCAGCGAGGTGCTGCGCAGCGGATACACATGGAAGGGCCGCGTCCTTCGGGCGGCGATGGTCAAGGTTCGCGGCTGACGCGGCGACGGGAGTAACGGTCGATGACGGCTCAAAGGGAATGGTACGAGAAGGACTATTACAAGGTCCTCGGCGTGGCCGAAACGGCCACGCCGAAAGAAATCACCAAGGCTTACCGCAAGCTGGCGCGGGAGAATCATCCCGACGCCAAGCCGGGCGACTCGGCGGCCGAGGACCGGTTCAAGGACATCTCGGCTGCCTATGACGTGCTAAACGACGAGGCGAAACGCACCGAATACGACGAGGTCCGCCGTCTCGGTCCGATGCAGGGCATGCGCGGTGGCGGAGGCCCCGGCGGCTTCACCTTCAACCCGGGTGAAGCCGGCCTCGGCGACCTCCTCGGCGGGTTGTTCGGCGGCGGCGGTGGGGGCGGTCGCCGTCGCGGCGGAGCGTCCGGCGTCGGGCCTCAGCGCGGTGCCGATGTCGAAGCCACGCTGACGTTGTCGTTCGAAGACGCCGCGCACGGATTGGAAACCTCGCTCCACCTGACTTCCGACGCTCAATGCACGACCTGCGGAGGTTCGGGCGCTCGTCCGGGCACCACGCCGCGGGTGTGCGGGCTGTGCGGCGGGCGAGGTGTGGTCGACGATAATCAGGGCTTCTTTTCGCTGTCGTCGCCGTGTCGCGGCTGTCAGGGCACCGGTCGGGTGATTGAGCATCCCTGCGGGACCTGTCGCGGGACCGGCGTCGAGCAGCGGCCGCGAGAGGTCAAGGTGCGCATCCCGGCCGGCGTGGCCAATGGCCAGAAGATTCGGTTGAAGGGCCGCGGCGCGCCCGGTCGCGCCGGCGGCCCGGCCGGAGACCTACTGGTCGAGTGCAACGTCACGCCGCACGCCCGGTTCGGTCGTGACGGTCACAACCTGACCGTGCGGATACCCGTGACGTTCGCCGAACTGGCCCTCGGAGGTGAGATTCCGGTGCAAACCCTGTCCGGTCCGCCGGTCACCCTGCGGCTGAAGCCTGGGACGGCATCGGGTTCGCGTCACCGAGTGCGCGGCAAGGGGATCGCGACATCGAAAGCGAGCGGTGACCTGATCGTGACGGTCGACGTGGTGGTGCCGACTACTCTCGGTCCCGAGGAGCGCGCCGCGATCGAAGAATTTGCCCGCACCACCCCCGCGCCGGCCCGATAGGCGAAAGGAGCATCACATGCGAATGACCCATTCCGAACGGGCCCTGTACGTCATCTCGGTCGCCGCCGAGCTGTCGGGCATGCATCCCCAGACGCTCCGAATCTACGAACGCAAAGGACTGCTCGAACCGTCGCGCACCCAGGGCGGCAGCCGCCGTTATTCCGATGCCGACATCGCCCGGTTGTCACGCATCGCCGAACTGGCAGCTGAGGGCATGAACCTGTCGGGTATTCGCCGGGTGATGGAACTCGAGGCCGACAACGACCGCCTCCGTGCTGAGCTCGACCAGGCGCGGCAGTTGGCCGCCGCCGCGGTGAGCGAGCTCGATCGCCGCGAGCCGCGGCGCGATCTGGTCCCGCTGCGTCAATCGGTCGCGGTGTTCGGGCACGTGCCCGACGTGCTCCGTCCCGATCGCTGACCTTGCATCGACGGCCGTGCCGCCACGACCGGTTGATTGGCACGTGTCCCATTGGGGCGCAGACCCATGGGCCCGGGGGTCGTGGTCGTACCTTCGCCCGGGTGGCTCGTCGGCCGACCGCTCACGGTTGGGCGATCCGATCGGTGATCGGCTGATCCTGGCCGGGGAGGCCACGTCGGTTGAGCATCCGGCGATGACCCAAGGGGCCTATCTGACCGGGTTGCGGGCAGCCGAGTGGGCGGCAACGATCACGCCGGCCGGTGGCCGGGTGGTCGTCGTCGGAGCAGGGTTCGCCGGTCTGGCGGCGGCGCGCCGCCTGACGGACGACGGAGTCGACACGGTCGTCGTCGAGGCGCGCGATCGCATCGGTGGCCGGGTGCATCCAATC
>JANMJD010000016.1:0-3136 GCA_031371195.1 Actinomycetes bacterium
GTTGGCCGGTTACGCCGTTGCCCGCATCCGGTTCCGCGGCCGGGGAATCGCCTTCGTCCTGATCGCGGTGACGATGATGATCCCGTATCCGGTGCTGATGATCCCGACCTATCGCCTGTACAACCGGCTCGGGATCATCGACACGCTGGCGGCCGCCTACGTGCCGTGGCTGGCCAGCGCGTTCGGGGTGTTCCTGATGCGCCAGTTCTTCGTCAACCTGCCCAAGGAACTCGAGGACGCGGCGATGATGGACGGGTGCAGCCGTGTCCGGGTGTTCCTCCACGTGATCCTGCCGCTGGCCCGGCCGGCGCTGGCGACGCTCGCCCTGTTCACGCTGCTGAGCAGCTGGAACGACCTGGTATGGCCGCTGCTGGCGCTCAACAGCGACCACGCCTTCACGGTGCAGCGCGGCATCCAGACGTTCCAGAGTGTGAAGAAGACCGAGTACTCGGCGCTGATGGCTTCGAACGCACTGGCGACGATGCCGATGATCATCGCCTTCGTCGTCGCCCAGAAGCGCTTCGTGGAGACGATGACCTTCTCGGGTCTCAAGGGCTGATATCACTGCGACCGACTGGCCGAGTTCGGTGGATTGCAGTACGAATAGTCGGCCAACCCACCGCGGAACATGGAGACAGCCAATGATGCGACGGATACGCAGGCGAGACCGGACGTCGAAACCTCTACCGGTACCGACGGTGTCATGGGCTCCGCCGATCGTGCCGGTCATGACCTCGGGTGATTGGGCACGCGTGGCCCGGTCGGTCGAGGCGATGAACCAGCGACTGGACTCGTTCACAGAGTCGACGAATGCGACGCTGTGCGAAATGGCCGCAGGTCTCACCGCTTTGCGGGGACTCGACCGACAACGCGGTGCGGATCTCGAACGCCTCGTGGAGGAACTGAGAGGCCGCGACGACGCGGTGATCGAGCACGAATCCCGGATCGCGGAGCTCGCATCGAGGATCGATGGTGTTCGCATCGCCGTGGACGGCCGGGTGTCCGAACGGCTCGATGTCCTGAACGCCGCTATCGCGGCTCAGCGCGCGCAGGTGGGCGAGTGGATTGGCGTGGTCGAGACCGAACTGGCGGGGGTGCACGCCCGGGTGGGGGAGGTCTCCGACACCTTGGAGACGGGCAACACGGCCCGCGATGAACATCTGAGCCGGCTGTCGTCGTTGATCGACACAGAGCGGGTCGTGGGCTCGGCCCTCGATCGGCGGGTGTCGGTCGTTGAACAATCGGTGGTCGAGCGGCGAGAGTTCGCCGATGCATTGCATCTCGACCGACTCGAGGAGATGGAGCGAATGCTGGGCGAGTTCAGTCCCGACGACTACGTGCGCGTCGACGAGCTGCAGAGATTGCGAGCGGAAAGGAATGAACGGAGCGCGGATTTCTGACCACATTGTGCGTTAATTGCTTGACGCTGCGATGATGAAGGGCGAACGGCCTATTGTCCTCGCCGGGCCACCGTCGCTAGCCTCGTTCGTGGCGGGTACTGCGGCATGCCGGGCGAGGAGAACGAGGTAGTTGGCGACTTTTCGATCGAAGGCGGACGGCCGATCGAGAGCTGCCGGGTTGCCCCGGCCGCCGTCCTCTCCACCCGCCCCCCAGTTCGAGGCTCCGGTCCTGAGCACGGGAACCGTCCTTCCGTCACCGCCCAACGCGTTCGTCCGAGGCAACCCCCCGAAAGGGCCGCTGGGGCCCGACATCCCCGCCAACGCCACCGCCGATGCCGATGTGCCCAATACGCTGGCCGGCCGACTGGTCGCGGCCGGGCTGGTGACGCCGGCGCAACTGGCCGACGTCATGACCGTCGTCGGGCGTGGCGACGACACGGTCGGGCGCGAACTGCTCCGCAGGGGAGTCGTCCAGGGGAATGTTCTGGCACGCATCATGGCCGATGTTCACGGCATGGAGTTCGTCGATCTGCGCCAACTGGTCCCGCTGCCCGAGGCGTTGGCGCTGCTCGACGAGCGCGTGGCTCGGAACCTGGCTGCGCTCCCGATTCGGCTGACCGACGACGGAGTTCACGTCGCGGTGTGCACCACCGACGCCGCCGCGCTGTCGGCCGTCCGAACGGCCATCGGCCGTCCGTGCGTCGTCACCCTCGCCGCCGCGGACGATTTGCGAGCGGCGATCGACCGCGCGTTCCGCGCCGATGTCGAGATCGCTCGACTCGCACTGGCCTTCGATCCGACGGAGCAGAATCGATCCCAACGACTCGAGCTCGTCGACGATCGTGACGATGCCCCGGTCATCCAGATCGCCAATCGCCTCATCGCCCAAGGGTTGCGCGACCGTGCATCCGACGTACACATCGAACCGCTCGACGATCGCCTGCGAGTTCGTTTCCGGATCGACGGGACGCTGATCGACGCTGTCTCGCTCCCGCTCGGCATTCATCCTGCGCTGATCAGCAGGTTCAAGATCCAGGCGTCGATGAACATCGTCGAGCGCCGTCGACCGCAGGACGGCCAGTTCTCCACCGTCGTCGACGGACGGCCCGTTGACGTGCGCGTGGCCACGGTGGCGACGGTCTTCGGCGAGAAGGTGGTGATGCGCCTGCTCGACAAGAGCCGGTCGAACTACAGCCTCGGTGATCTCGGGATGCCCCCCGACACGTCGAATGACTATTCGAGGTTGATTCATTCACCGTTCGGCATGGTCATCTGTGCCGGGCCGACGGGCGCGGGCAAGACGACGACCCTGTATGCGACGTTGCAGGAGATCAACTCCTCGGGCAAGAACGTGATGACGGTCGAGGACCCGGTGGAGTATGTGTTCCCCGGGATCAACCAGATCCAGACCAACGAGCAAGCCGGAATCAACTTCGCCACCGGGCTCAAGGCGATTCTGCGCCAGGACCCCGACGTCATTCTCGTCGGTGAGATCCGCGACGCCGACACCGCCCGCATCGCCATCCAGTCGGCCCTGACCGGGCACTTCGTGCTGTCGTCGCTTCACGGCACCGATTCGGTGGCTGCGCTGCACCGCTTCCTGGACATGGGGATCGAATCGTTTCTCATCGCGTCGTCGGTCGTCGGTGTGGTCGGGCAAAGGCTCCTTCGTCGCATTTGCGACGCCTGCAAGGTGGAGTACGCCCCCTCTCCTGAAGAACTCGAACTCTTCGAAC
>JANMJD010000072.1:0-2287 GCA_031371195.1 Actinomycetes bacterium
CCGGCAACACGTCGGGAACAGTGTCCTCCAAATCGTCGTAGTCGCACGGCCGGGATCGACGGTGTGGCTCGACGTGTCAGCGCGCGCCCCAGACGAACCGATGGGTGTGGATGCCGAAGTACGTGAAGCTCTCCACGCTGCGAACGCCGTCGATGGCGCGGATCTCGCCGTCGATCACGGTCAGCAGCCGTGCCGAGTCCTCGCACACGACCTCGACGAGGAGATCGAACGAGCCGGAGGTGAACACAACATAGATCACCCCGGTGATGTCGGCGATCCGATCGGCGACAGCGCGAACGTTGCGCTCGACCCGCACGCCGAGCGCGGCCATCACGGGATAGCCGAGGGCCAGTGGGTCCGTGACACCGACGACCTTGACGACGCCCGCGTCGAGCAGGCGTTGCACCCGCAACCGCGTCGCCGCGGGGGAGAGGGTGACGAGCTCGGCGAGATCGGCGTAGCTGGCCCGGCCATCGTGCTGCAGCGCCTCGATCAGCAGGCGATCGGTGTCGTCGAGTGGGCTGGTCACGTGATACCGGCCGAGAGGCCGAAGTCGATGGAGATGTTGGCGCCGGTGATCGCCGTCGCCGACGGTTGGGCGAGGAACCAGATGAGCTCGGCGATCTCCGCCGGTTCGATGAATCGTGCGGTCGGGCCCTGTGGGTAGCCGCGCAACAGCTTGTCGAGATAGGCGGGCGGGTCCGGGCTCGCTGCGGCTTGACCGCGCAGCATCGGCGAATCGACGTCGCCCGGGCAGACAGCATTGACGCGGATACCTGCTGGTGCGAGCTCGAGCGCGAGGGCTCGGGTGAGGTTCGACACGCCACCCTTCGACGCGCAGTAGACGGCGGCGCCGGCGTTGCCCTGCACGCCGGCATCTGACGACATGTTGATGATGCAACCCCGTGTGATCGCCAGATGCGGGATGGCCGCCGAGCAGACGAAGTACAACCCCTTCAGATTGATGTCGATCACACGGTCCCACTCGTCTTCGGTGGTGTCGGCGCTCGGCCCCTCGGTCCACACCCCGGCGGCGTTGACCACGGCGTCGAGGCGACCCGCCCAGGCGATTGCCTCGGCAACAACGCGGCGGCATTGCTCGACGTCGCGAAGGTCGGCGGCGACATGCAGCAGATCGGCGCTCGACTCGCCGGCATGGAGATCGACCGCCACGACCCGCCAACCGCCGTTCGCGAAGCGCGCCGCGCACGCCCCGCCGATACCTCCGGAAGCACCGGTGATCAGTGCGACGGGCGCCACGAGCGATCCTCCGGCAGTGAGTTGCCGCCGTCGACGACGATCTGCTGCGCGGTGATGAAGCTGGCGCTGGGGTCGGCGAGGAAACGAATCGCCGCGGCGACCTCATCGGGCGTACCGCTGCGCCCGAGTGGCGTGTAGCTGCCGGCTGTCTGTTCGATCGTCAACTGCGTCCCGGTGGAGATCCAGCCCGGCGAGACGGCATTGACCGTGATGCCGGCATCGGCAACTTCGAGGGCGATCGCCCTGGTCAAGCCGATCATCCCGGCCTTGGCCGCGTGGTATCCCGGGTCACCGAGAAAGGCCTGCACGGGTCCGGAGGTCGAAGCGACATTGATGATCCGTCCATACTGCCGCTCGCGCATCGGCGCGATGCAGGCGCGGGTGACGGCGAAGCATGTCGTGAGGTTGCGGCGCAGGCTGTCGTCCCACTCGGGATCGGTGATTTCGGTGGTCGCCCGGCTGATGGGCTCGATACCGACAGCGACCATCCCGGCGTTGTTGACGCAGATGTCGATGCGGTCGGCGACGCGGCGCGCAGTGGCGACCAGATCGTCGGCCACCCCCTCGGCCATCAGGTCGCCGACGAAGCCGGTCGCTGCGTACCCCGAGGCCCGCAGCTCGGCGACGCGCTCGTGGATGCGATCGGTCGTCGAGGCCAGCACCACGTGTGCACCATCCGCCGCGAGCGACGTTGCGCTGGCAAAGCCGATGCCGCCGGGGCCGCCAGCTCCGGTGACGATGGCGACCTGCCCGGCAAGGTTCACGACATCAATGCTTCCACGGCGGTGGCGAACACCTCGGTATGTGCCTCGACATCGGCCACCGTGTGGTGGGGCGACATCAGCGCCATGTTGTGGAACGGCGTCAGCAAGATGCCGCGGTTGATCGCCCACAGATGCATGAAGGCATCGAGCTCGGCATCGACCGCGGCCGCAGCGGCCGCGCCGTCGCGTGGCGGCGGGCAGAACCAGTACTCGGCACGGCCGCCGAGTTGCTGCACGTGCCAAGGCAGGTCGTGGCGCTCGAT
>JANMJD010000078.1:0-1880 GCA_031371195.1 Actinomycetes bacterium
GACACAGGAGTGACGGAGCCGAGGCCCGAGCGCCCGTGTGCTTGGGATGTCGTCGCGAACAGGCGTTTGGAGCGAGCCTAAGTGCTCCCGACCTCCCACCAAATCCAGGCTGCATTGAATCAGCCAGCGTCGCCGAGCACCTGCTCACCTCGCCAGTACCGTGATCGTCGGCCCGTCCCTTTCCTGTCTGTTGGGCCGGTCGATCTGACCTGACGCTCCTGGAAGCGTCGCCGGTCCAGTAAGGGACTCAGCGGTCCTGCCGAACTGGTCTCGCCCTTGATCGGCGGCACGGTCTGCTGGGCGCACACAGCAGACCGTGCCAACCAGCATGTCCGGGATCCACCATCTTGTGATGATGGGGGTGTCCTTGGGGTTGGCCAATCTTGAGGGCATGGTTCGTGGGGCTCGCTCGGGATCCACCTGCCCGACCGGTTCGGTCGTGGCTCTGACCGGCTTGCGGCTCTGCGGATCGCAGTCGATGTGTGGCGTGGCTCGAGAGAGGTCTGCACTGCTGAAAGATGGTTTGCCCGCCCCTCATCGCACCCGACACGCGAACGAAGGGAACCAACATCATGACCGTCATCATTGGCGTGGACCCGCACAAGGCGTCGAACACCATCGCGGTGCTTGACGGTGACGAGGTTCTCGTCGACCACCGTTACCGCAACACCACGACCGGTTTCGCTGAGATGCTCGACGCCGTCGCCGCCTGGCCGCAGCGACGATGGGCGGTCGAGGGCGCCCACGGGATGGGCCATCTGTTCGCCCAACAACTGATCGCTCACGGCGAAGTGGTGCTTGACGTGCCGGCCAAGTTGGCGACCCGAGTGCGGGTGTACTCGACTGGGCACGGCCGCAAGACCGACCGTGATGATGCCATCTCGATCGCCCGGGCGGCGGTGCACTCGCCCTCGTTACGCCAGGTCGTGGTGGGCGGCGAACTCGACGCGTTGAACTGCTTGTCGAGTATCGCCGCCAGCTCGTCGTCGCCCGCACCCGGGCCGCGTGCCGATTGCATCGGCTGCTACGTGAACTCATCGCTGGTGGCGCCCCGCTCGACCTGAGCGCCGACCACGCCGCGAAGCTGCTCGCCAAGGTGCGTCCCACCGTACCGGCTGGCCGGATGCGCCGGCAGATCGCCCAACACCACATCGCCGATATCCGCGCTCTCGATCGTCGTCTCGACGACCTGGCTGAACAACTCGAGCAGGCTGTCACCGCGACCGGGACGAGTGTGACCAGCCTGTACGGGGTGGGGCGGATCAGCGCGGCGACGATCCTGGCCGAGTCCGGTGACATCACCCGGTTCGCGACCCGTAACCATTACGCCAGCTACGCCGGCACCGCCCCGCTCGACGCGTCCAGCGGCGACATGCACCGCCATCGGGTCAACCCGGGCGGGAACCGCCAACTGAACTGGGCGATCCACATCGCCGCGATCGTGCAGATCCGTCACGACTGCCCCGGACGCGACTACTACCGACGCAAACTCGCCGCCGGCAAAGACTCCCGGGCAGCACTGCGCTGCTTGAAACGACGAATCACCGACGCCGTCTACCGCCAGCTCCGAGCCGACGCCAGCCTCAGTCCCGAACCCGAACGAACATGGCCTCGAACAGTGCCAGCGATCCGGCGCAGCTACCACTCACCACGCACCCCAAGACGAACTCCCGCACGAAAAATTTGACAGAGAGGAGCCGGTTTCGGTTGCCGGACGCTGTCGTGGATGCGCCCGGTATCGCTCGGCCACGAGGGAGGCCGATCCGAGTCGAGTCGGCGTGAAAGCATCGACGTGTTCGCAAACGGCTCGTCGCGTGCCCGTACCTGGGCGGTCGGCCATACGCCAACTCGTGGCCGACAATCTTGGGGACCCTATCCCG
>JANMJD010000090.1:0-64701 GCA_031371195.1 Actinomycetes bacterium
ACGATTCTGCCCGAAACCGTTGCGCCCGATTCGAGCCTGATCATCGCCGGTGACGTTGCGCCACGTGCGGTCTTCCTGGCGCTCCCACAACGCGGCGGTGGCGTGCGTGGCGCCCCAGGAATCGGCGGTCACGATGATCACCTGGTCGGATTTGTCGATATCGAAGCGGAGGCGGGTGGGGTTCGGGGTGTCCACCGTGGAGCGCGCCTCGGGGGTGAACCAGTCGCCGTCGTCGTTGCGGACGGCGATGATGAGCAGCACGACGATGAAGATGGCCGCGCCGAGTCCTCCCTTCTTCACGAGCGCTCACGCTAGTGCGCAAAACGACGATGGGGCGGGAGCCTCAGCCCCCGCCCCATCGGCAGATCTACGAGATCAGTGACCGTCGCCGTCTTTGTCACCGGGGATCTGGTCTTCGATCTTGTCCTTGATGTCGCCGAGCTTGTCCTTCAGACCGCCGAGGAGGCCACCGGCCTCGTCCTTGGCGTCATCGGCTGCACCTTCGGCGGCCTCGGCCGCGTCGCCGCCCATGCCCGGGATCTTGTCCTTGATCGAGTCCGGAATGGCGTCTTCGATCTTGTCCTTGATGCCTTCGGCCATGTCCTTGGCCTTGTCGAGTAAGCCCATGGCTGACCCCTTTCGTGATGTGTTGGGAGCGGGAACCCGGGCGGATCGTAGCCCGCTCAGCGGGCAATGCCCACCGGACACGACACACCGGTGCCACCCAGGCCGCAATAGCCGGCCGGATTCTTCGCCAGGTACTGCTGGTGATAGGGCTCGGCATAGTAGAACTCGGCGGCCTCGGCGATCTCGGTGGTGATCTCGCCGTAGTGGGCCTTGTTCAGTTCGGCCTGGAACCGGTCGCGTGAGGCCGAGGCCGCCGTGGCCTGCGCTGCGGTCGTGGTGTAGATCGTCGAACGGTACTGCGTACCGACATCGTTGCCCTGACGCATTCCCTGAGTTGGATCGTGGCTCTCCCAGAACACGGCCAGGAGCTGCTCGAAGCTGACCACCGACGGGTCGAAGACCACGAGGACGGCTTCGGTGTGCCCGGTGCGACCGCTGCACACCTCCTCGTAGGTCGCGTTCGGGGTATAGCCCCCGGCGTAGCCGACGGCCGTCGAGTAGACGCCGGGCACCACCCAGAACTTGCGCTCGGCACCCCAGAAGCAGCCCATCCCGAATTGGACGGTCTCGAACCCGGCAGGCCAGGGACCCACCAGGGGATGGCCGTTGACGTAGTGGGCGTCGGGCACCGACATCGACATGTCGGTGCGCCCGGGGAGCGCCTCCGCCGGATCGATCAACGTTGACTTGTGGCGGGAGAAGAGCATCACAGACTCCTTGCGTTCGGCATGGCGATGCGGATGTTCATCAGTCTACGAACACTGCCATTTGTTACGGCCCGCCGAGGTCGACGACGCGCGAGACGACGGTGACGCCGGCCTGACGACGACGGTGATCGACGGGCCGTCGCCAGTGCGCCACAATGCTGGTGATGCACGTCGTTTTCGCCTCGGCCGAGTTCGCCCCGCTGGTCCGCGTCGGCGGTCTGGCGGCTGCCGCCGCCGGGCTGGTGGCCGAGTTGCGTCGCCAGGGCGTGAACGTCGACGTCGTGCTGCCCGACTACTTCGGCACCGAACTCGACGACGAACGGGTCTTCGATCTCGACGTGCCGATGTGGGCCGCTCCCGCCACCGCCCGCCACGGCACGATCGCCGGGATCGGCGAGTTGATCCTCGTCGACGTGCCCGGTATCCGCCGGCCCCATCCCTACGTCCAGCCAGATGGCGAGGGCTTCGCCGACAACGACCGGCGCTTCTTCGCCTTCTCTGCCGCGGTAGCCGCCCTGGCCCGCCAGCTGTGCCCCGATGTCGTCCACCTCAACGACTGGCACACCGCAACGACCCTGGCCCACCTCGATCCGCCGATTCCCAGCGTGCTTACCATTCACACCCTCGGCTACCAGGGGTGGACCGATCCAGGGTGGGTCCGGGCGATGCCCCACCGCCCCGAGGCGTTCCTCCACGGCGGCGCATGCAACCCACTGGTCGGCGGCATCCGACTGGCCGATGTCGTGATCACGGTCAGTCCGACCTACGCCCGCGAGGCGCTGGACCCAACCACCGGGGCGGGCGTGCACGATCTGCTTGCCGAGCGCGGGGAACGGTTCGTCGGCATCCGCAACGGCATCGACGTGATCGAGTGGAATCCGAGTGCCGATCCGCGGCTGCCCGCGCCGTTCGGTGCCGCCGACACTTCCGGCAGGCTCACCTCCAAACGCGCTGTGCAGGCCGAGTTGGGCCTGGCCCCGAGCGATGCGGCGTTGATCACCGTCGTGACGCGGTTGGTCGACCAGAAAGGAGTCGACCTGGCCATTCCGGCGCTCGAGATGCTCAACACGATGCCCGCCCAGGTGGCCATCCTTGGCGACGGCGCCCGCGAACTCGTCGACGCGCTGCACACCCTGGCCGCCCACCGACCCGGACAGATCGGGTTCCGCCAGGGCTACGACGAAGTACTCGCCCATCGCCTCTTCGCCGGCGGTGACATCTTCTTGATGCCGAGCCGCTTCGAGCCGTGCGGCCTTGCCCAGATGCAGGCGATGCAGTACGGGGCGCTGCCGATGGTCACCGATGTGGGCGGATTGCACGACACCGTCATCGATATCGACGCGGCGCCCAAGGCGGGCACCGGCGTGGTCGCCCACTCGGTCACCACCAGTGGGGTCGTCGACGGATTGCATCGCGCCGTGCGTGCCTGGAACGTCCCGGCCCGCCGCGCGGCGATGCGCAAACGGGGAATGACCACCGACTGGTCGTGGAGTGCGCCCGCCCGCGAGCACATTGCGTGGTACGAGGAAATCATCGACCGCGCGGCGATGTAACGTCACAGCGTGGTTCCTGCCCCGAAGATCCTGGTCGTCATCCTCGCCGGCGGCGAGGGCAAGCGACTCTCACCGCTCACCGCCGATCGCGCCAAGCCGGCGGTGCCGTTCGGGGGTTCGTATCGCATCATCGATTTCGTGCTGTCGAACTTCGCCAACGCCGGTCTGCTCAAGATCGTCGTGCTCACGCAATACAAGAGCCACAGCCTCGACCGCCACATCAGCCAGACGTGGCGGTTCTCCACGCTGCTCGGGAACTACGTGACCCCGGTGCCGGCCCAGATGCGCCGCGGGCCGCAGTGGTTCAGTGGCTCGGCCGACGCCATTTATCAGAACCTCAACCTGATCAGCGACGAGCGCCCCGACTTCGTCTGCGTGTTCGGCGCCGATCACATCTACCACATGGACCCGCGTCAGATGGTCGATCAACACATCGAGTCGGGCGCGGCGGTGACGGTGGCGGCGATCCCGGTGCCGATCCACGAGGCGACGGAGTTCGGCATCATCGAGGCCGACAGCGACGGCAAGATCATCAGATTCGTCGAAAAACCCGCTGAGCCCCCGGCGATGCCCGGTGACCCGACACGGGCTCTTGCCTCGATGGGCAACTACGTCTTTCGTACCGACACCCTGATCGACATCGTCACCCCCAAGGGCAACGTCGGGCTGAAGGACATGGGCGGCGACGTCATCCCGGCCCTCGCCGAGGCGGGCGACGCCTACATGTACGACTTCTCAAGTAACGAAATCCCTGGTCAGGCCGACTACGAGCGCGGCTATTGGCGCGATGTCGGCTCGCTCGACGCCTACTACGACGCCAACATGGATCTCATCGCTCCCGTCCCGCCATTCAGCCTGTACAACCCGATGTGGCCGGTCTACAGCCTGCAACTGCCCCTGCCCCCGGCCAAGCTCTCGTACGGCAGCGCCGGATCGACCTCCACCGTCACCCGTAGCCTGTTGTGTGCCGGGTCGATCGTGTCGGGCGGATCGATCGACAACTCGATCATCGGGCCGAACGTCTTCATCGAGGACGGAGCCCGGGTCACCGAGTCGATCATCTTCCCCGGGGTGCGCATCGGCTCCCGGGCGATCGTCCACCGGGCCATCATCGACAAGGACGTCACGGTGCCGGCGGGGTATCGGCTCGGTCTCGACGTCGGGACCTCGCGCGACGAGTTTTCGATATCGACGAACGGTGTCGTCGTGATCAACAATGCGCGGCCACTAACTTGACGCCCATGATTGCCGTGGGCGGGGAAGCACTGATCGATCTGGTCATCCGGCCCGACGGAACCGTCGCCGCCAAACTCGGCGGAGGGCCGTTCAACGCGGCACGAACGATCGCCCGGTTGGGTGGCCAGGTCGCCTTCCTGGGAACACTGTCGAACGACCGGTTCGGCCACATGTTGCTCGACCAGCTCTCTGTCGACAACGTTGTCACGTCGTACGGAGCGCGTGTCGAAGTACCCACCACCTTGGCTGCCGCCGAACTCGACGACGGGGGATCGGCCACCTACCGGTTCTATCTCGATGGCACCTCCGCCCCGGCGATGACCGGCACCGTGCTGCCGACCGGCACGATCGCCCTGCATGTCGGCACGTTGGGATTCGTGTTGGAACCAATGGCGACGACACTCGAACGCCTGGTCGTCACCGCCCCCGACGACGTGCTCGTACTGATCGATCCCAACTGCCGGGGTCGGGTGATCAACGATCGACCGGGATACCTCGCCCGCATCGACCGGGTCATCGCCCGCGCCGATGTGGTCAAGATCTCCACCGATGACGCCGAATATCTCGACCCGACGTCCTCGCCGGTCGAGGTCGCCCGCCGCATGCTGTCGTTGGGCACCCGGGTCGTCATCCTCAGCGATGGCGGCTCGGCCACGTACGTGCTGACCGCCGACGACGAGATCCGGGTCGAAGTACCCGAGATCACGGTCGTCGACACGATCGGGGCGGGCGACGCGCTCGGAGGGTCGTTCCTCCAGTGGTGGGTGTCGCAGGGCCTCGGCCGGTCCGATCTCACCGATACCGCGCTGCTCGCCGATGCGATGGCCGCAGCCGTGGTCGTCGCTGCGCGTACCTGCGAGCGGGCCGGTGCCGATCCGCCGTTCCGCGATCAACTGCCCGCCGATTGGGCACCAGTCGGTTAGACCCGTGAGAACGACCGCAATGGATACCGACGCCGCAGTGGCCCGCGCCGCCGAGATGGCCGAATCGGGCGGCCGGCGGATCCTGGGGATCGTCGGCTGTCCGGGAGCGGGCAAATCGACGCTGGCCGCCCGGATCGTGGCAACCCTCGGACCCGATTGGGCGGTGTCGGTGCCGATGGACGGCTTTCATCTGGCCAACTCGATGCTCGTCGATCTGGGTCGGCGAGATTGCAAGGGGGCCGCCGACACCTTCGACGCCGCGGGCTATGTCGCCTTGTTGGAACGCCTGCGCGACCAGCACGACGACGAGGTCGTCTACGCCCCCGAATTCCGCCGTGACCTGGGAGAAGGCATCGCCGGAGCGATTGCTGTGCCGTGCTCGGTCCCGCTGGTCGTCACCGAGGGGAACTATCTGCTGCACGGTGACGACGCCTGGCGGGAGGTCGCTCCGCTGCTCCACGAGTGCTGGTACGTCGATGTCGACGACGAGGTTCGACTGGACCGGCTGATCGCCCGTCACATCCACTTCGGCAAGACGCCCGACGCGGCCCGCGAATGGGTGATGCGCTCCGACGAGGCCAATGCTGTGGTGATCAAGGCGACTCGTGGGCGAGCCGATCATCGCGTCCGGGTCGAATGACGCGGTCCATCGCCGGCTCGTCTCTGCGCCGGGCGCGCCGAAGTCGACCCCACTGACCGGAGTGGTCAGCTGAGGCCGACGTCGACGCGTGGACCGGGATTGAACGGATATCAGACGGGGAGCACCCCGAGCGCCAGCTTGCCGGCAACACCGAAGTAGCGGGCGCTGGCCCGGTAGCGCCCCGGGGCGAGGGACGCCACGATGCTCGGCGAGTTGGCGGTGAGCGGGCCCGAGACCACGGTGTAGGGCTCACAGACGCCCGTGGCGACGTTGCACAGGTTGAGGCCGACCATCCCGTCGACCAGATTGTCCGGAGCGGCGAGCACCTTGAAGTCGACCTTTTGCTGCGGGCTGACCTTGAAGGTCATCTCGACGGATTGGCCCTGCTCCATCGGGAACTGCTGCTGCTGGCCGATCGTCGTGGCGGTCGTGATGTTCTGGTAGAAGAACAGCTGCACCTGGCTGTGCACGCCGGCGCCCGGGGCGAACGGTAGTAGCCGGATGAACCAGGTGCCGGGCGACAGCGTCTGCGTCTCGGTCCCGGCGTTGTAGATCGGGCCGACCGACGGGAGCTGCTGACCGTTCGGGCCGATGAGTTGGATCCGCGCCTCGCCGGGCCCGGTGTTCGTCCCGATCACGAAGTTGTTGGCGTACGCCAGCGTGGTGGCGGTGACCTCGAACTTGAGTTGGACCTCGGTATCGGGGGCACCGTTGACGACCACGGCCGGGCCGTCGGGAACGATGACCCCTTGCTGGATCGGCGGGGCGGCGTGGGCGGCGGGAGCACCGACGACGGCGAGCGGAGCGGCAAGTGCAGTGGCGAGGGCAACGATGAGAGAACGACGGGTGAGACGCATTTGGGGCCTCCTTGGGGCTGGTTCGGTATGGCGTCGGTCACAGGTACGCCGTCCCTGGGCCGCCGGTTCACGGAAATCTCGAAGAATCTCAGAGATCTCTCGACCTGACGGTCGTCGGCGCCGAGGTAGCGTCCGCATCGCATGGAGATCCGTTCCCTAGCCGCCGACGATCTGCCCGCTGCCGTGGCGATCAACAACGCCAACGTGCCGGGCGTGAGCGACACGGACCTGACCCGGCTCACCCACCTTTACGCCGAGTCCCTGGCCTCGCTGGGGGCGTACGACGGCGACACGTTGGCCGGCTTCTCGATCACCTTCGCCCCGGGCGCCGAATACCACAGCGTGAACTACCGGTGGTTCTGCGACCGCTACACCGACTTCGCCTACCTCGACCGGATCGCCGTCCGCGACGACTACCAGGGCCGGGGGATCGGCGCAGCGCTCTATGCCGACCTCGAAGCGCGCATCGGTGCCGAATGGCTGACCTGCGAGGTGAACCTGCGTCCCCGCAACGACGGATCACTGCGGTTTCATCACCGCATCGGCTTCTCCGAGGTCGGCCAACAGGAAACGGACTACGGCGTGCTCGTCTCGATGCTCGCCAAACGACTGGAATGACTGCCGCCCGGTGTCGCCGAGGCAAGCCGCCCGGCGGCTCGCCGCTACACCGGCTGATAGCCGTTCAGGTCGACGAGCATGTCGACCGAAGCGGTGGTGAAGAGACAGACGGTCCCCGATGCGCTCGGCCGGGCGATCACCGCATTGGGAATCGTCCGGCCGCGGGTGAAGTTGAGATTCGATGCGTTCGGTCTAGGCGCATCGCACGGATAGACCGTCACATATCCCGAGTCCCGGGCATCGACCACCGTGACGTTGAGGACGACCGCCTCGACCCCTCCCGGGACATCGCCTCGCCTGGTCACCGGCAACTCCGTCGTCGATCCGGCGGCGAGCGCTCCACCGTTGGAGAACCTTCCATCGATCGTCGGAGTGGCGTTCGGTCGGGTCTCGAAGACCCGGAGCGGTGAGAGCGGCACGAACCCCGAGTCCGCCGGGTGGACGCCGTTGACGTCGACGGTCATCTGCGTGCCGGCCGTGGTCGCCACGCACACCGTGCCCGTCACACTGAGCTTGACGATCACGGCGTTGGCGATCGTGCGACCGGTGGTGAAGTTGAGATGCGATGCATTGGGCTGCCGGCTGTCACAGGGATACAGCGTCACGTAGCCGTCCCGCTCCGGCTCGGTGACGGTGACATTGAGTACGGCTGCCCTCGCCCCCGGGGGAACTCCGCCCCGCCCGGCAACGGTCAGCTTGGTCACCGAGTCCCGATCGAGCGCGCCGCCGTTGGAGAACCGACCGTCGACCGTGGGTGTCGCTGCCCGACGAGTCTCCAGCAACCGGGACGGGATCAACGGAAGATACGGCGAACCGCGGGGATGGATGCCGCTCGCATCGATCGTCATCTGCGTGGCGGCGGTGGTGAACACGCAGACCGTGCCGGCGGCGCTGAGCTTGGCGACCACGGCATTGGGGATCGTCTCGCCGGCGATGAAGTTGAGGTTGGAGGCATTCGGTCGGGGGCCGTCGCACGGATAGACAGTGACGTAGCCGTCGGACTGCGGCTCGGTGACCGTGACGTTGAGGACGACGGCGAGCGCCGCCGGCGGGATGTCGGCTCGGCCGGTGACCGCCAGTTCGGTGACCGAACCGGCCGGGAGCGACCCGCCGTTGGAGAACCGTCCGTCGATCGTCGGCGTGGCCGCCGGTCGTGTCTCGAGCAACCGGACGGGCGAGAACCCCTGAAACTCCGGAGCCAAGGTCAGCCTCGGAGGCGGCAGCAACACGCCGTCGAGCACCTCCTCGGGGGCGGGCGGCGGGACCACGGCAGGGAACGGGATGTGCCACAGCGAGCCATCGGCGCGCAAGGCCAGTGTCGATGCCGGACCGGCGGCCACGCCGACGACCGCATCGAGCGCCGGGAAGACCAGCGGCTCGGTGGTGTACCGCTGCACCCGTCCGCCGACGCCCCGGACCACGCCGTTCGTATCGGCCACGACGGTATGGAACGGTCCCATGGCGGTGGCAGCCGCCCGACCGAGGGCAGCCACACGGCGCGGTTCGAACCGTCGCCAGAACAGGTCATCCGCCGTTCCCAATTCGCCGTACGCGTTGCGCCCGAATGTCCAGGCGGCACCATCGAGTGCGATCACCGTCGTGTGTTGGCCTCCCGCCGCCACGGCGACGACCCGACCGGCCTCGGCGACCACCTCGGGAAGCGGGTTGGGGACGTAGCTGCGGAAGTTGGTCGACCGCCCGAGCTGGCCATCGGCGTTGAGACCGAGCGTCGACACCGTGCCCCGAGCCGTGAGGGCCACCACATGCTCGGTACCGGCGGCGATCCGAACGACGTCGTCGAGGCCGACGATCGGCCGGGGCACCGGGTTCGGGTCGGCCGGGTGAGCGGGCAGTGGCGCTCCGAGCTGACCTCGGGAGTTCGAACCGAATCCCCAGACCGATCCGTCGTCGGTGACGGCGGCGACGAAGGCCCGTCCGGCGGCGATCGCCACCACCCGACCGAGGCCGACAACCGGTCTGGGGGTTGCGCTGGTCACGCCCACCCCGGCCGGAACGGTGCCGAGTTGGCCGGCGTCGTTGGCCCCGAAGGTCCACACGGTGCCATCGCCGAGTTGCACGACAGTGAAGTCGGCCCCCGCGGCGACGGCGACGGCTCCGGCTATCCCCGGTACCCGGGTCGGGGTGGTGACCAGAGCGTCGGTGCCGTAGTTGGTCGTCAACCCGAGCTGCCCCGAGCGATTCAGACCCCACGTCCACACCGTCCCGTCGGTGCGCACGGCGGCGAAGTGGTGATCGCCGATGGCCACGGTCGGCCCGGACGACGACGGGGTTGGCCCGGCCTCGGCCACCGCACCCGGGCCGATTCCCCACAAGGCGATCGCCGCGGCCAAGATGACGACGCCGCGGCTCCAGCGCCGGCTTGTCACTTCAGCCATGGGTTCAATCCAACCTCCGCCCGCCAGGCGGATATTCACGCAACGCGTCGATCAACCGTGATCGACCTCCCAGAGTAGCCGCGCCGGGAGTCAAGTCGACGGGCGCCACACCATCCGTTCGGCGCACTTCAGGTCGGCGCGGCATCAGGTCGGCAGGTCGATGAGCACCTTGGTCTTCCGCCCGGCCAGGAGGGGCGCAATGCCATCGGTGAGGATGTCGGCGAGGGCGATGTGCTCCACCCAGCCGTCCGTCGGATAGGCGCCGCCCGCCATCAGGTCGATCGTCGCGGCGAAGTCGCCCGGCTCGAAGGCGAGCGATCCGGTGATCGTGATCTCGGTGTGTTGCAGCAGGTGAGCGGACATTTCCAACGGATGCGCCGACGAGCCGGCGACGATGACGGCCCGCCCCCGGGCCCGCAACGATGCCAGCGTGGCACCATAGGTCGCGCCGCGGCCGGCACAGTCGAAGGCGACGTCGGCGCCGCCCCGCACTGTGCGCGTGGCGAGATGTCCGCTGAGCGCCGACGGGTCGACGGCGGTCGCCCCGAACTGCTCGATCACCGCCCGGCGCGCCGCGGACGGTTCGGCCACGACGATGTCGCCGACCCCTCGGGCGCGCAGGTTGAGGACCACCCCGATCCCGATCGGGCCGGCCCCGACGACCACCGCCAACTCACCCGGTTGCACGTCGCCGCGGCCGACGGCGTGGTAGCTGACAGCCATCGGCTCGACGAGCGCTCCCTGCACCATCGTCAACGTGGGGGGCAGATGATGAACCATGCCGGCCGGTACGCATGTTCGCTGCGAGAGGCCGCCGCCGGACGAGACGACCCCGTGGAAGGTGAGGATCTGGCACAGGTGGGTATGGCCGGTCCGGCAAGGCGGACAGACCCCACAGTGGTAGTCGGGTTGCACGCATACCCGGTCGCCGACGGCGAAGCCGCCAGCGCCATCCCCGAGGGCGGTGATCACACCGGAGAACTCGTGACCGAGGATCTGCGGACCGGAGTGGCGGGTGAGCGGGTGCGGGGCGTCGCCCACCCCGGAGCGCAGACCCATCTCGAACAACTTCAGGTCCGACCCGCAGATGCCGTTGTGGGCCACGGCGATCAGTACCTCGCCCGGCCCCGGCGTCGGGTCGGGGACCTCCTCGAGGCGGAGATCGCGGATATCATGAAGCACAGCGGCGAGCATGCCCCGATTCTCACACCCGCCGCCCGCGGGCGGTCAACGAACGGCGTGAGCGCCGGCCGCCCCTCTACAGCGACAGAGTCTTGAGGCGGGCCGCGGCGTCGTCAATGACCTCGTGACGTTTGCAGAAGGCGAAGCGGACCAGATGGCGGCCCTCGGCGCGGTTCTCGTAGAACACGACGTTCGGAATCGCCACGACACCGCAACGCTCGGGCAGCGAGCGACAGAATGCGTACCCGTCGCCGTCGGGCTGCACGCCGCGGATATCGACGGTGATGAAGTACGTCCCCGAGGGCTTGAACGCGTGGAAGCCGGCGGCGTCGAGTCCGGCCATCAGCTTGTCGCGCTTGGCCGCCAAATCATCGGCGAGCCCCCGGTAGTAGTCGTCCCCGAGGCGCAGTCCGACCGCCATGGCCGGCTGGAACGGGCCCGACGAGACGTAGGTGAGGAACTGCTTGGCGGTGCGGGCCGCAGTCACCAAAGCCGGCGGCCCGCAGATCCACCCGACCTTCCAGCCGGTGGTGTTGAAGGTCTTGCCACCCGACGAGATGACCAGCGTGCGATCACGCATCCCGTCGTAGGTCGCCAGCGAGATGTGGGCCAGGCCATCGAAGATCAGGTGCTCGTACACCTCGTCGGTGACCACGATCAGGTCGTGTTCGATCGCCATCGCTGCGATTGCCGCCGCCTCATCGGAGGTGAGCACCTTGCCGGTCGGGTTGTGCGGGGTATTGAGCAGGATCAACTTCGTCTTGGGGGTGATTGCAGCCCGCATCGCGTCGAGGTCGATGTCGTAGGTCGGCGGACGCAGTGTGACGAACTTCGGCGTAGCCCCGGCGAGCGCGATGCAGGCCTGATAGCTGTCGTACGTCGGCTCCAGCACGACCACCTCGTCGCCGGTATCGCACAGGCCCAGCAGCACGGATGCCAACGCCTCGGTCGCCCCGGCGGTGACGAGCACCTCGGAGTCGGGGTCGTACGACAACCCGTAGAACCGTTGCTGGTGCTCGGCGATCGCCTGGCGCAGCACGGGCATCCCCGGTCCCGGCGGGTACTGGTTCAAACCGCCGTTGATCGCCGCAATCGCCGCGTCGAGCACCTCGCGGGGACCCTCGTAGTCGGGAAACCCCTGCCCCAGGTTGACCGACCCGGTGGCAACGGCGAGCGCCGACATCTCGGCGAAGATCGTGGTGCCAAATCCTTGCAGCTTGGCGGTGAGGAACGGAACGCGTGAGGCCATCGTTGGCCAGCGTAGGCGGCAACCGCGTCCCACGCCTGCCCGATGAATCCGCCCTCGTCGGCCACCCGCTGCCAGGATGGTCGGCGTGCACCAAGAGCAACGGACCAGCGCGGGACGCACCAGTGCGGGACGGGCCAGTGCAGGACGGATCCAGGCGAGGCTAGGCATCGTCTTCCTGATGCTGGCCGGCGGGCTGACAGGAGGGCTGATCGGTTGTGGTGGTGGCAACTCGGCACCGACGACAACGATCAACCAGGGCTTCCCGACCGTTCCCTCGGCGCCGGTGGTCAAGATCACCGCCACCAACTTCAAGTTCTCGATCTCGGCCCTGCGCGCCAGGCCGGGGGAGGATCTGACGATCGCCCTCACATCAGAGCAGGACACCCACGACTTCGTGGTCGACGACGGCAAGCTCCCGGTGCGGGTCGCCATCGCCAGCGAAGGTGTCACCGCCGTCGGCGGCCTGGTCGCTCCACAGACGCCCGGTACGTACGCGATCTACTGCAGCCTGCTCGGGCACCGGGGCGAAGGCATGCAAGCGCAATTGATCGTCGCCGAGTGAACGGCGTACGAGTCAGCCGCCCGGGCTGAGCCGACCTGGGCGTCGCTACTCAGCCGACGGTGGTCGGTGCGACCGGATCGGCGACGGCACCGGCAAACGTGAGGACGAGCACGCGGCCGTCCTTCAGCGAGGTCGCCACGTCCTGGGCGAACTGCAGTTGCGTCACATCGAGCACGCGGCCCTCACAGTCGACGAAGTCCCGGGTCTTGGGAGTCTGGGTCGCCGGGCACGTCTCACCCTTGCGATCGAAGGGGAACGGCCGGTACACGATCCATCCCTCGGCATCGTTGGTGCCCTGATGGTCGACGACCACCGATCGGCCGCCGCGGGGGTCCTTCAGATCGGGATACAGCTGCGGGCCGTTCTTGGCCACGGAGTCGGCCAGTTTGTCGATCCGCGAGATTTCGAACGTCGGGTCGCCCAGTTGCACATTGGAGCCCGAATCGGCCAGCCAGGCGGCCGCCCCCCACAGCACCAGTGCGAGCACACCGAAGAAGGCGATCCCGGCGATCACCGGCGCAACCGCGCGGGCGACGGGCGAGCGGAGTTCGGGCAGACGAGGCGCGGTCCGCGGCATCCCTCCAGTCAACCACCCCATTCGTTCAATCCCCTGGGGTTCACCGCCGAGCATGACCCGCGCCCGGTCACCATCGGCGCCGGACGGGAGGTCGGTCGGTTGGGTCGACGTCGGCCCGCACGCGTAGGGTCGTGAGCTGTGAAACGGCCGTATCGCGTGGTGGTGGCAAAGCCCGGGCTCGACGGGCACGATCGAGGCGCCAAAACGATCACCCGCGCCCTGCGCGACCACGGGTTCGAGGTCATCTACACCGGCCTGCACCAGTCCCCGGAACAGATCGCCGAGACCGCCCTGCAGGAAGATGTCGACGCAGTGGGGCTGTCGCTGCTGTCCGGGGCGCACACCACGCTCTTCCCGCGGGTGATGACCGAACTCCAGTCCCGCGATCTGGGTGAGATGCTGGTGTTCGGCGGCGGAGTGATTCCCGATGCCGACGCGAGAGCGCTCAAGGAGCAGGGTTGGGCCGAGATCTTCGGTCCCGGGTCGTCGCTCAAGGGCATTTGCGCATGGCTCGAAACCACCTTGGACGACCGAGAAATCTGAACTTCTCCATACCGGAGACCGACGCGGAGGAACACGTGGATCTGTTCGAATACCAGGGCAAGCAGTATTTTGCCCGCTACGGCATCGCCGTCTCTCCCGGCGGCGTCGCCACAACTGTCGACGAGGCCGTCACCCAGGCCGAGGCCGCCGGGTACCCGGTCGTGATCAAGGCGCAGGTGCAGGTGGGCGGCCGCGGCAAGGCCGGCGGCATCAAGCTCGCCGACAACGCCGACGAGGTCCGTCTGCACGCCGGCAACATCATCGGGATGGACATCAAGGGCCACGTCGTCAAGGTCGTCTGGGTTGAGCATGCGTCCGACATCACCGAGGAGTACTACGCCTCGTTCACGCTCGACCGCTCCGCCAAGCAGCACATGCTGATGCTGTCGGCCGAGGGTGGCGTCGAGATCGAGACCGTCGCCGTCGCCAACCCCGACGCGATCATCATCCGCCACATCGACCCGACGATCGGCTTCTCGCTCGACGCCTCACGCGAGGCGTGCCTGGCCGCCAAGCTCAACCCGATCGCCATCGAGGGGGCAGCCGAGATATTGGTCAAGCTGTACGACTGTTTCGTGGCCGGCGACTGCGATCTCGCCGAGATCAACCCGCTGATCTTGCGACCCGACAACGGTGTGCACGCCCTCGATGCCAAGGTCTCGCTCGACAACAACGCCGCCTTCCGCCACCCCGAATGGGACGAATACCGGGCGATGGAGGAACTCGACGAGCGCGAGCAACTGGCCCGCACCCACGATCTGCAGTACATCGGCCTCGACGGCGACGTGGGCATCATCGCCAACGGCGCCGGCCTGGCGATGTCGACGCTCGACGTCGTCAACCAGGTCGGCGGCTCGGCTGCCAACTTCCTCGACATCGGCGGCGGCGCCAATGCCGACGTGATGACCGCCGCGCTCGAAGTGATCAACTTCGACCAGAACGTCAAGTCGATCTTCATCAACATCTTCGGCGGCATCACCCGCGGCGAAGAAGTAGCCAAGGGCATCGTTGCCGCCCTCGGCCGCGTCGACCTGCGAGCCCCGATCGTGATCCGACTCGATGGAACGAACGCCGAGGAGGGCCGCCAGATCCTGCTCGACGCCGGCATCCCCGCCTCCAAACTCCGGTCGGAACCGACCATGCTCGACGCGGCGCGCGCCGCCGTCGCCCTTGCCTCCGGGAAGGCGGCCTGATCATGGCGATCTTCGTCAACAAGGACACCAAGGTCATCGTTCAGGGCTTGACCGGCGGCCAGGGCAAGTACCACGGCCTGCGCAACAAGGCGTACGGCACCCAGATCGTCGGCGGTGTGACCCCCGGTAAGGGCGGCACGGATGTCGAGGGAATCCCGGTGTTCAACACCGTCGCCGAAGCTGTCGCCGCCACCGGTGCCGACGCGTCGTTCATCGCCGTTCCCCCAAAGGCCGCGTCGTCGGCCATCCTCGAAGCCGCGGCGGCGGGCATCCGCTTCGTGGTCTGCATCACCGAGGGCATCCCTGCGCAAGATGAGGCCAAGGTCTACAACACGCTCGTTCGTGAGTATCCCGGCACCCGGCTGCTCGGCCCGAACTGTCCGGGAATCATCAGCCCGGGGCAGTGCAACATCGGGATCACCGCCGGCGAAATCGCTCAACTCCCCACGGCTGACGGACCCAACGTCGGCATCGTGTCGCGCTCGGGCACGCTTACCTACCAGGCGTTGTACGAGCTGAAGCAGAAGGGCATCGGCGTGTCGACCTGCGTGGGCATCGGCGGCGACCCGGTACCGGGCACCAACTTCATCGACTGCCTGGCCGAATTCCAGGCCGACCCCGACACCCACGCGATCATCATGATCGGCGAGATCGGCGGCACGGCCGAGGAGGAGGCCGCCGAGTACATCCGCAATCACGTGACCAAGCCGATGTCGGCCTATATCGCCGGCGTCACCGCCCCGGCCGGCAAGAAGATGGGCCACGCCGGTGCCATCGTCTCGGGCGGCAAGGGCACGGCACAGGGCAAGATGGATGCGCTTGCCGCCGCCGCCGGAGTACGGGTAGGCCTCAACCCGACCGAGGCCGGTGAGCTGATGGCCGAGATCGTCGCCGGCCTGCGATAACCCTCAGCGCTCCCAGGTATTGCCTGCCAGACGCGTCGACGGCGGATGAATCGGTAGAGATTGGATAGCCGGGAGCGCCGGCTTACCGTATTGGGCACCCGTCGGCACACATTCGGGGATGCCCATCGAACGGATACGCGATGTCGTCGCCGATGTCGGGTGCGGTGCGGTGGCGTCCCACCGATCAGCGGCATTCCTGTGGGGTCTGATCCCCGAACGCGACACCATCGATGTCGTTGTCTCGCGCGCCCATCGGCCTCGTCCACGACCGGGCGTGGTCATCCACCGGGCCACCACGCTCGGCGAATTCGAGATCAGCAGCCGCAACGGGGTGCGGTGCACCAATCCGCTGCGAACGCTGGCCGACCTGGGCGCGGTCGAACCTGCAGTCGTCCAAGCGGCGTTGACACATGCCGCTGTGTCCCGCTTGGTCATCCCATCTGCTGCGGCCGCGGCGTTGGATCGATTGTCGGTTCGAGGTCGGCCGGGGCTCGGGCCGCTGAGAGCGGCGATAGATGACTGGCCGACCATGGTCAACGAGCCGGACAGCGAACTCGAGGTGATCATCGGTCGCCTCCTTCGAGACGCCAACCTCCGCGGGTTCGAATTCCACCCGTTCATCGAGGGATTCGAGGTGGACTTTGCCCACCGGACCCGGCGGATCGTGCTCGAAGGTGACGGCTTCGAGTTCCACTCCAGCCGGGCCGCTTTCGAGAACGACCGGCTGCGCGACGCAACGCTTGCCTCGACCGGTTGGCTCGTGGTGAGGGTGACGTGGTGGCATGTTGCCGAACACCCGGGCGAGGTCGTCGACCGTTTGCGCGGCACCCTGTGGCACCGTGAGGCCGAGTAGTGCTCCCAGCTATTCGTTCCGGGCTCTTCCATCAGGCAGACGTGGCGCGCGGGCAATAGCCGGGAGCGGTGGGGCGAGGCACTGTTCGTAGACTGCCGGGGTGAGTCAGCCGAGTTTCGACCTGGAGTTCGATGGCGACGACGGCGGTTTGATCACGTTCACCGTCGGTGAACTGGGCGACGCCATCAACGGAGCGCTGCGCAAAGGCTTTTTCGAGGGAGTCTGGGTCCGCGGCGAGATCCAGGGGTGGCGGGAAGGTCCCAACGGCCACGCGTACTTCAACCTGGTCGACGACACTGCCGGAGTGAAGGCGACGATCGCCGTGTCGTTCTTTGCCAACGTGCGGATGAAGCTGCGTCCGATGCTGGTCAAGCACCGCCTGCGCCTCGGGGATGGGATGAAGGTCCGCATCCACGGCTTCCTCGACTACTACTCGCCCAACGGGCGGCTCGGTCTGAAGATGGGCGGAATCGATCCGCGCTACACCCTCGGCGAGATCGCCCTGGCCAAGGACGAACTGGTTCGAAAGCTGGTGGCCGAAGGCCTCTACGACGCCAACCGGAGCCGGACGCTACCTCTCGTACCGTTGCGGATCGGGGTTGTGACCAGCGTCGGGAGCGCGGCGTGGCACGACTTCAGCCATGAACTCGAGGTGAGCGGCATCGGCTTCCGCCTGGTCGTCGCCGATGTCCGCGTCCAGGGCGAATGGGCGGTCGGGATGATCGCCGGTGCGATTCGCACGTTGTCGGCTCGCGCCGGTGTCCCCGGCACGGGCGTGCGTCGGGCACTCGATGTGATCGTCGTCGTGCGCGGGGGCGGAGCCCGCACCGATCTGGCGGCGTTCGATGCCGAAGCCGTCGCCCGGGCGATCGCCGAGGCGCCGGTGCCGGTCCTCACCGGCCTCGGTCACGAGATCGACCGCTCCGTCGCCGACGAGGTGGCGTTCCGCTCGTTGAAGACTCCCACGGCCTGTGCCGGTGCCCTCATCGAACAGGTTCTCGTCTTCCGCGAGCGGAGCGAGACGGCGTGGCGGGCGACGGCGCGCATTGCTACAGTACGACTCGACCGCCACGAGCAGCGCCTTGCCGATGTCTCGTTGCGGGTCTCGAACCGCACCCGATCGGCCGCGGCAATCGCCACGGAGCGCCTCGATCGACACGCCGGGCGGATTCCGGCCATCGCCCGGCAACGGATCGGTGAGCACTCGTCGTGCCTGGAACGGGCTGCAGGTCGCATGGGCGGCGAGGCGCGTCGCCATCTGGCCGTGGCCGGGATGCGCCTCGATGGCACCGAGGTGCGCATCCGCGACCTCGACCCGATCACGACGCTCGCCCGAGGATGGACGATCACCCGCCGCGCCGATGGGACGCTGGTGCGGGCGGTCGGCGACGTCGCTCCGGGCGACGAGCTGTTCACCGTGGTCGCCGACGGGACGATTCGCAGCGGGGTGCGCGGCGCGCCCATCATGTCGCATCCCGGTCCGAGCGACGGATCCGACGACGGAGCATCCTGATGAACGACGACGACGATCTGACCTACCCCGCAGCGCTGGGCGAACTGGAGTCGATCCTGGCCGACCTGGAACGTGATTCGGTCGACGTCGACCGATTGGCCGAGCGGGTCAAACGCGCCTCGCAGCTGATCCGGTTCTGCCGCGCCCGCATCGGCAACGCCCAACTCGAGATCGAGCAGATCGTCAGCGAACTCGACGGCTGACGTCATCGCGTCGGCCGCCCGCACAGCGAACGCTGCTCCGGCCCGTCGCAAAATCGTCGGCAACGGGCTCGACGAGCGAGTCACCCTGCACCAACGCGGGTTGGGCGCCGTGGCCGGGCGCGCCGTGCTCGAACTCTCGACGTTCAACCAGGGTGATCACCGGTCACCGCCGTGCCGGCGGGTCGCAAGCCGACGGTCGACATTGAGGTCGTCACCCTCGACTCCATGATCGGTGATCGCCGACCTGACCTGCTCAAACTCGACACACAAGGCTCCGAGGTCGGCATCCTCGACGGCGGCCGCCGGGCGTGGGCGCCGCGCCCCGGATCGGTCGACCCGGTGATCGTGTTGGAGTTCTGGCCGTATGGCCTGCAGCACTGCGGCACGTCGGTCGCCCGGCTGATCGCCCAGCTCGCCGAGTTGATCGACGTGACCCACCGGTGCTTCGAGATCGTCGAATGGCGCACCGCCCTCGATCGGCTGAGCCTCGTCGACCTCGAGCGGATGGTCACCGTCGGCGGCTATTGCGCCGAGATGAAGGGGTTCACCGACCTGCTGCTCGCGCCGATCGCTCGCGTCGACGAGATCTCCGAGCTGATCACGCCGCCGGGCTGATCACGCCGGGCGTCGGACCATCGTCGAACCATGCGGTCCGTCGGATCAGGCGGTCCGTCGGATCAGGCGGGCCGTCGGACCATCGTCGAACGGTGCGGGCCGTCGGATCAGGCCGGCGAACGATGCCCACCGGTCAGCGGATGATCCGACCGAGTAACCAGGCGAGCACCTCGGGGGCACGATCGGGATCGAAGTGGACACCATCGCGCATGCGGACATCGACGCAGTGGCTCGGACCCGTCGGGCAGACCAGCTCTGCGAGATCGATCACCTCGACATTGGGGCGCTGCGCCGCCGCGTCGCGCAGCATGTGGCGCACGCACTGCACCCGGCGCACGTGGTCGGCCGGGTAGATCCACCGCGATTGATCCGTCGACCATGCCGGCAGGATCACCACCGTTCTGCCGGCGCGCGTGACCAGCAGGTCGAGGCGGGCGACGATGTCGGCCTCGTACCAGGCCGTCATTTCCTCGCTGCACGGTCCGCGCCAGACACCGTCGAGTTCGCGGTCGACGACGATCCCCTGGCCGGCGAGAACGACGGCAACGGCCGTGGCATCACCCGCCGTCGCCCGACCGTCGACGGTCGATAGCGCCTCCGGATGGGCGGAGAACGCCTCCGGGTACCACCGGGTCCAGTCCTGACAGGTGTCGGGCACGGCGAGCCGCGTGCCGTCGGCTCCACGACCGGCGGGCATGCCACGGGCCCCGTCACACCCCTCGACGGCCGCATCAACGACCGAAACATCACTCGGGATGATCGCTGCGCCGTCGCGCAACAGCCAGTCGGCAACCGAATCGCCGAAGACGACGACCCGGGGCGGGGTGGGCGGAATCGTCGTCGTCGGACCGGGATCGTTCGATGAATCGGCGATCGATACCGCAACGGCGACCGGCTCGGGGGCCGGCGCGGCGTTCACGACGCGAATCTGCGGGGTCTCGCCGGCGGACGCCGCAGGGACGGCGGCAACCGGCAGAATCGACAGCCCGGCGCACGCGGCTGTGCCCGCTGCCAGGGCGCCAAGACCGCCGGTCACGGTGAGGCGGGCCGGCCAGCGATGCGTGCGCACCCGCATCTCGATCAACCGGTACGAGAACTCCGACACCGCGAGCGACAGACCGATGCGGGCGGCAAACAGCGCGATCGGCGACCAACCCACCCGCGGTGACGACAACACGACGCTGATCGGCCAGTGGTAGAGGTACAGCCCATAGCTGATCCGCCCCAGTCGGCGCAGCGGAGCCCAGGACAGCATGCGGGAGATCCAGCCTTCGCGCACCGAGGCATTGAGCACCAACGCGCTGAGCACGGCGAACATGGGCAATCCACCCCGATACAGCCACGCCGAACCCAGGGTGGTCACCGAGAACACGACGAGCATGATCGCCAGTGCGCCCCCGCCGACCACCTGGGCGCCGCGGGCCCGACGAGCGGCGCCGAGCGGTACCGCAAGCGCGACCAATCCGCCGATGGCGATCTCGGCGAGGCGGGTGTGGGTGGCGAGGTACACGACGTTGCGGTCGTCGCCGACGAGCGCGCCGACCACCGAGATCGCCGTGACCACGGCGAACGCCCAGGCCAATGTGCGCCGCAGCCGCTCGGGTGACCGCCACCGCACGGCGAGGGCGACCAGCAGGGGAAAGACGATGTACCACTGCTCCTCGATCGCCAACGACCACAGATGGTCGAGGACGCCCGGGCCTTGCCACAGTTCGGCGTAGCTGACGTGCTGGGTGATTTGCAGCCAATTGCTGGTGTACGTCAGACCGCCGATGATCTGGCGCTCGGTGCGGCCGGCCACATCGACGAAGCGGGCCAAAACGACGACGCCGGTCAGCAGCGCGACGAGCGCCGGAAGGAGGCGTCGCACCCGGCGCGCGTAGAACGCCATCACGTCGAGACGCCCTCGCTCGGCGACCTCGGTGAGCGCCAGGCTGGTGATCAGGTACCCGCTCAACGTGAAGAACAACGAGACGCCGAGGAATCCGCCCGGCAGCCAGCCTGCAGGCGCCGCATGGAACACGACGACCGCGAGGACGGCCAGCCCGCGCAGGCCATCGAGGGCGCCGATGTGGACCCGCGGCTGTTCGGTCGCGAACCGACCGGTTGAATCCGGCTCCGATGCGGCGTCGTCACCCACACCGGCAGGGTAGTGGCTTGGCCTCCCCGAGTTCTTGGTGTAGGCATGCAGTCCATGGTCGGACGCCGTCAACGAGACTCACGACCCATGCCGGGTGACGACGAGATCGTGATGATCGAACTACTCGACGAGCAGGGCGAACACGACGGCGGTGATGTGGCGTTCGGCATGGGCCGCCGCCGCGCATCAACGCCGGGCGAGGAGTCGCAGCATCGCCGTAAGGTCGCCCTGGGCTTACTCGGTGCTGTTGCCCTGGGCGGGGCCATTTGGTTCGTCGGGCGCAACGACAAGACCCCTGCCGACAGGAGCCCCGCCGTCACCTCCGCGTCCGCGCCGGTTTCAGGCACGACCATCGCACCCCAGGGAGAGGTTCCGCCCCTCCCCCCATTCACCGACACCGCGGCGGACGGCACCGCTGCCACCGAACCGCCGACCGTGGCACCGACCACCGTGTTCGATGCCGGCGTCGGCCAGATCATCCCGACCGACACGTCGGTGGGGCTCTACGTCACATCGGAGGATCATCCCGATCGGGTGCTGCGGCTCGACATGGGCACCGGCATCGTCAGCGAGACCGCCGAGCCGGCGGTCGGCCGGGCGCACGCCGTGCTCGCCGGGGCCGACGGGTTGGTCGTCGTCGACGATCGGACTGTCGGAGCGGACGCCTACAACGTGGTGATCAGCCCAGATGGCACCGTTTGGAAACCCAATCAGGCCGGTGACGGGATCGAACAGATCGATCCGGTCTCGGGGAATCTCCTGCGCTCGGCGACACCGCCGCCCGGTTCGCTGTTCGGCGCTGCCGTGGTCGGCGTGTTGGCGGACGGTCGTCCGGTGGTCATCGGTCCCGACATCCATGCTTACGCCGTCGGTGCCGACAACACCTTCGAACGAATCGGTGATGGCTTCCTGCTCGGCGCTCAGCCGGGGGGATACTGGGAGTCGAGTTGTGACCCGACGGCCGTCTGCCAGATGGTCATCCACGGTGTCGGCCAACCGGTGCTCTCCCTGCCGTCGATCGGCGACAATCAGACGTTGTCGGTGACAATGGCTCCGTCGGGACGCTTCGCACTGGTGGTGACCGACGGCCGGCCCGCAATTCTCGACCTGGCGACCGGCACCCCTACCGATCTGCAAGCAACCGGCCTGACGGCGCCCAACGTCGGCAACTACTTCGGTCAGCCGGCCGTCGGGCTGTGGTACGGCCCCGACGATCGATATGTGATGTTCCCGACGGACAACAACGTCGGCGTGTACGACACGACGACGGGCGAACTGCGGGTCGTGCCGTTGCCCGACGGAGTGTTCAACCCGACTTTGCTCGGATTCGCCCCGTAACCGACATCAGCGGCAGAATCTCGGCGTTCTCTTGAGGCTCCATCCGGCACGATCGGGCGGATTCTGCCTAGCCTGAGGACGTGCCATCACCGCCGGCCTCGCTGACGTCGATTGCGCAGACGGTTGAAGCTCGCCTGATTGCGCTCCTCAACGAGGAGGAAGCCCGTTGGGCGGCGCTCGACGGCGAGTTGCGCAGCCCGTTGGCGGCGATCCGCCAGCTGGTCGGGGCGGGAGGGAAGCGGCTCCGACCGGCGTTCTGCTACTGGGGATTCGTCGGACTGGGCGGGTCGCCCGAAGATCAGGCGTGGATCGATGCCGGCGCCGCCTTCGAGCTGCTCCACGCCTTCGCCCTTTTCCACGACGACGTGATGGACGGTTCGTCGACCCGCCGGGGCGAGCGCACCACCCACCTCACCTATGCCGACCGCCACCTCGAGGGCAACTGGACAGGTGAGGCCCGTCGGTTCGGCGAGGGCGTTGCCATCCTCGTCGGTGACCTCGCCTTCGTCTATGCCGATCAGCTGTTGCACGATGCGCCGGTGGTGGCCCGCCGACTGTGGACCGAGTTGCGTATCGAGCTCAACATCGGTCAATACCTCGACATCCTCGGGACCGCCCGATCCGAGCGCAGCCGGCAGGTGGCATCGCGGATCGCCAGGTTCAAGAGCGCCAAGTACACCATCGAACGCCCGCTGCATCTGGGGGCGATGCTCGCCGACCCGTCGGCCGAGGCGATCCTGCCCGCCCTTTCCGCCTATGGCCTCCCCCTCGGTGATGCCTTCCAGATGCGCGACGATGTGCTCGGGGCGTTCGGCGACGAGACGGTGACCGGCAAGCCGGTGGGCGACGACCTGCGCGAGGGTAAACCGACACCGCTACTGGCGATCGCCCACGAACGGGCCACTGCCGCTCAGCTCGCCGTCCTGAACCGGGTGGGCCGCCCCAACCTCGACGACCGCGACATCGCCTGCGTCCAGCAGGTGCTCGTCGACACCGGAGCGCTGGCCGAGCTCGAGTCGCAGATCGACACGCTGACGGTGCAGGCCATCGACGCGCTCGAGTCGGTCGATCTCGACGGGCGGGCCCGCCGGGCACTCGAGGAGTTGGCCCGCTTCGTCGCCTGGCGCAGCGCGTGACCGATGCCCAGTAGCGCCCAACGGGTCGTCGTCATCGGTGCCGGGCTCGGCGGACTCTCGGCGGCAGCCCACCTCGTCGGGCTCGGCCACCGCGTCACGGTCATCGAGCGCGAATCCATCCCCGGCGGCCGAGCCGGTCTGATCGCCGAGCAGGGGTTCCGACTCGACAACGGCCCGACGGTGTTGACGATGCCCGAGCTGCTCGCCGACACGTTCCGGGCCGTGGGGGTCGAGATGACCGACTATTGCCCGGTCCACCCGGTCGATCCGATGTACCGCGCCATCTACGCCGACGGGTCGACCCTGCGGATCTGGCATGACCGCCAACAGATGCTCGACGAGATCCGCTCGTTCGCGGGCCCGAAGGACGCCGCCGGGTTCGAGCGGTTCTGTAGCTGGTTGCACGAGCTGTACACGATCGAGATGGCTCACTTCATCGACGTCAACTTCGACTCGCCGCTCGACCTCCTGCGACCGATCGCCCCGGCGATCAAGCTGGTCCGCCTCGGCGGCTTCGGGAAGCTGGGCCGGCGCGTCGCCTCGTTCTTCGACGACGAGCGGTTGCGGCGGATCTTCTCGTTCCAGTCGATGTACGCCGGGCTCGCGCCATATGACGCGCTGGCCATCTACGCCGTGATCACCTACATGGACTCGGTGCGCGGGGTCTACTTTCCCGAGGGTGGGATGCATCGCATCGCCACCGGCCTCGCCGAGGCGATCACCGCCGCGGGCGGGACCATGCGATACGACACGCCCGCCGCCGCCGTCGTGCGCCACGCCGGGCCACGGGGCCGGGTGCGAGGAGTCTCGCTCGTGGACGGCGAGTTCATCGAGGCCGATGCCGTGGTCTGCAATCCCGACCTGCCCGTCGCGTATCGCACCCTGGTCGGGCCCGCCGTGAAGCCGCCGCGGGCCGCCCGGAGCGGCCACGGTCGGTATTCCCCCTCGTGCGTGTTGTGGGTGGCCGGTGTTCGCGGGCTGCCCCCGGCCGGAACAGCCCACCACAACATCCACTTCGGCGAGGGTTGGGATTCGGCGTTCACGGCGATCATCCGCGACGGGGTGAGGATGCCCGATCCGTCGATCCTGGTCACCGTCCACTCGCTCGACAGCCCCGACGCGGCGCCCGACGGCTGCACGTCGCTGTACGTGTTGGAGCCGACTCCCAACCTCGACGGACGTGTCGACTGGTCGGCCGAGGGCGACCGAATCGCCGCTGACCTGCGACGACGAGTCGCCGGGCTCGGCTACCCCACCGACGTCGTGGTGGAGAGAACGTACGACCCTCGGGATTGGGAGGCACTGGGGATGGAGCGGGGAACCCCGTTCGGCCTGGCCCACACCTTCTCGCAGACCGGGCCGTTTCGGCCCAACAACGTCGATCGTCAGGTCCCCGGCTTGGTGTTCGTCGGGTCGTCGACCGTGCCCGGAGTCGGCGTACCGATGGTGCTCGTCTCGGGAAAGCTGGCCGCAGCCCGAGTGCACGAGGCGGCACAACACTGAATCGAGACAAGTCGGGGCACCGTAAGGCTCGCTTCCGGGCCCCCCGGTAACCTGCCGCCAGTGGCTTCCTCAGGTCGTGATGTCGGTCCGTTCAGGTTTGTGCGATCCCGGTTCGCCATCGTTCCGACCCCGATCACCCTCGAGGCGAGCTACGACCGCTGTCGCGAGCTCAACAAGCGGTATGGCACGACCTACTACTGGTCTACGAAGGTTCTTCCGCGGGTGAAGCGGCACCATGTGCATGCGCTCTACGCCTTCTGTCGCCTCGTCGACGACATCGTCGACGATCTCGGACCGGTATCCGGTGCCGAGCGGGCCGCGGCGGTCGAGGACTTCGAGGCGCTGTTCTTCGCCGACGTCGAACAGGGCCACTCCGACCACGAGGTATTGCGGGCGGTCGTCCACACCATCCGGGCGTTCGATATCGACGTCGAGTGTTTCCGTCGCTTCCTGCGCTCGATGAAGATGGATCTGACGATCGAGCGCTACGAGACGTGGGATGACCTGCTCGTCTACATGGACGGCTCGGCGGCGGTGATCGGCGAGATGATGCTGCCGATACTCGAGCCGCTGCAGCCCGAGGCGCTCGGCCACGCCCGTGACCTCGGCAACGCCTTCCAGCTGACCAACTTCCTGCGCGACATCTCCGAAGACCTCGACCGCGGCCGCCAGTACATCCCTCAGTGCGACCTGCGCCGTTTCTCCGTCGATCTCACCGAGCGGCGTTGTACTCCGGCCTTCGTCGAGTTGATGCGCTTCGAGATCGAGCGCTGCCGGGCGTTGTACGCCTCTGCCGACGCGGGCATTGCCATGCTGCCCCCGCAGTCCGCCCGCTGCATCACTGCGGCTCGCACCCTGTACGCCCGCATCCTCGACGGCATCGAGGCGCAGAAGTACGACGTCTTCGCCGAGCGGGTACGCGTGCCGACGTGGCGAAAGGCGATGATGATCGCCCGCCTGCTGAGATGACGTCGCTCATCCGTCGGACCCTCACGCTGGGCCTGCGTCAAGCACCGGCCGTCGTCACATTGACATCGATGATCGCCACGCCGCTGTGCCGACGGGGTGGTCCCGGCCGCCGCCATCTCGCGGCCGTCGTGATCGGCGGGCTCGCCGCCACGACGGCCGCGAGTGCCGGGTCGCGATGGCGGCCCGAGCAGGTCGCCGGGACTGCCGGCGTCATCGCCGGAGCCACCGGACTCGCCGAGTGGATCGGCTCGACCACAGGCCTGCCGTTCGGTCGATATCGCTACTCGGGCATCCTGCAACCAACCGTCGCCGGCGTGCCGGTGCTCGTGCCCGCCGCGTGGTTCGCCATGGCCATACCGGCCCGCGAGGCTGCTCACGGCGCCCTCGGGCGGGCCTCGACTCCCGGGCGACGCATTGCCCTCGGAGCATTCGCCCTGATGGCATGGGATCTCTTCCTCGACCCGCAGATGGTCGGCGAGGGCTACTGGGTGTGGCATCGCTGCGGCCGGTACCGGGGGATCCCGTGGAGCAACTTCGTCGGTTGGCTGCTCGTTTCGGCGGGGGTGATGGCCGCGCTCGAACGCACGCTGCCGGCCCAGGCGGTGGCCGACGCCGCCTTGATCGGCGAGTACACCGTCATCGGCGTGATGGAGACCGTCGGCTTCGCCCGCTTCTTCGGCGACTCGCTGGTGGCCCTGGTCGGGGGCAGCGCCATGGGTCCGCTGGCCGTCGCGGCATTGATCAACCGTCGCCGAGTCGGCTGATGCCGCGGGCAGATGGTGATCCGGGTTCGCCCGCGTCGGTCGTGGTGGTCGGCGGCGGGGTTGGCGGACTGGCTGCGGCGATTCGCCTGGCGGCCGGCGGGCATCGCGTCACGGTCTTCGAGCGCAACGACGAACTCGGCGGCAAGCTGGGCGTACGGCAGCGGGATGGCTACTCGTTCGACACCGGCCCGTCACTCGTCACACTCCCCGCCGAGTTCGACGAACTCTTCGCCCTCGTCGGCCGCCGGCTGGTCGACGAGGTCGACCTGATCTCGCTCACGCCCCAGTTCCGCTACCGCTGGGCCGACGGCACCGTGTGGGACGTGCCGTCGCACGACGCCGTTGCGGCCGTCGGCACATCGGACCCCCACATCCCGGGTGACCCACAGCGGCTCGCCCGGTTCCTGGAGATCGGCGGCGAGATGTGGGATGTCAGCCGGCGAACGTTCTTCGCCGGTCCGATGAGCGGCCCGATCTCACTGACGCGCCGGATGAGGTCACCGCGCGATCTGGCCACGATCCGTCCGCTGACAACGCTGCAGTCCTTTGCACGAGATGAACTCGGCGATCCGCGGCTGGTGCAGTGGGCCGGGCGGTACGCGACGTACTCGGGCTCATCCCCGTTCCGAGCCCCGGCGGCGCTTGCCTGCATTCCGGCACTCGAGGCCCGCTACGGCTGCTGGTACCCACGCGGTGGTCTCGGCGAGCTACGCGACTCCCTCGTGCGGCTCGCCGAGAAGGTTGGCGTGGAGCTGCGCACCGGCACGGACGTCGCCCGCCTGCGCCTGCACCCGACCGGCTCCCGCGGTACCGGCCGCGCTTGTCGAGTACGCGGAGTTGAGTTGGTCGACGGCACCTTCCAGCCCGCCGACATCGTCGTCGCCAATGTCGACGCCGATCATCTGTACGCCGACCTGTTGCCGAACAGGAGGGCGTTGCGCCGGGTGCGGCGAGCTCCCCGATCGACCAGCGGACTGGCCATTCTGGCCGGGGTACGCGGCACCACGGGCGGCCTCGCCCATCACAATGTGTGGTTCTCGGCCGACTACCAACTCGAGTTCGCCCAGCTCCGGGCAGGTGAACCGGCGACCGATCCAACGATCTATGCCTGTGTCTCATCGGTCACCGATCCCACGCAGGCACCGGTCGGGTGCGAGAACTGGTTCCTGCTGGTCAACACGCCGCCCCGACCCGATCGGGTGCCGGCCTCGTATGCCGACGTCGTACTGGCCCGCCTCGCGGCGCATGGGGTCGACCTGCGCGAGCGCCTGGAGTTCACCGAGGTGATCACGCCGGGCGACATCGAGGCACGGTTCCGCAGCGCCGGCGGATCCATCTACGGCACCTCGTCCGACGGCCGCCGGGCGGCGTTCCTCCGCCCCGCCAACCGTGGGGTCTGTCGCGGCATGTACCTCGCCGGTGGGTCGAGCCATCCCGGGGGAGGCCTGCCGCTGGTGTTGATCAGCGCCCGCATCGTGGCCGACATGATCGCCCGGGACGGCTGGTGAGACCGGCATCGCCCGCCAGGAGCGCCCGGCTCGGGTCCGCTTCTCGCCACACACGCCGACGTCGATGGGTCGGCGTGTCGAGGTCGGTGGTGGTCGTCGTCCGACTGCTCTCGGCGGCCACCGTTCTACGCCGCCTGGCCCGCGCCGCCCGCGCGCCGGCTCCGCTCGCCATAGGTGCTCCCGGCGCCGCCGACGCGGCCGAGGGACTCCGGATCAGCGTGATCATTCCGGCACGCGACGAAGCCGGGCGGATCGCACCGTGCCTCGAGCGCCTGCGCAGCGCCCCCGGAGTGGTCGAGGTGATCGTCGTCGACGACCAGTCGGGTGACGACACGGCTGCCGTTGCCACCCGACGGGGGGCCCGCGTGGTCGTCGGTGCTCCCCTGCCCGACGGCTGGGCGGGCAAGGCGTGGGCGCTCGAACAAGGGTTGCGGGCGGCCGACGGGGAGTGGATCGTGACGCTCGACGCCGACACCCGGCCCGATCCGCAGCTCCCCGCCGAACTCGTCGCCCGCATGGTTGCCGACCGACTCGACTTCGCCACGGTGGCCGGGCGATTCGACTGTCCGACGCGCGGGGCCCGATGGCTCCATCCGGCGCTGCTTACCACGCTCGTCTACCGCTACGGGCCCCCGGGTTCCAAGTCCGACCTGGCCAATGGCCAATGCATGGCGGCGAGACGTGAGACGTGGTTGGCCTCGGGCGGCATGCGACCCGTTGGCGGTGCAGTCGTCGAGGATGTCGCCCTGGTCCGCCACCTGCGACGGTCGGGTCTGGCCGTTGCCCTGCTCGACGGAGCGCCGCTCCTGACCGTGCGCATGTACGAATCGTTCGCCGCGACGTGGTCCGGTTGGGGTCGCTCGATCGCCCTCGGTGGTGTCGACACGTCGACCCGGCAAGTCGGCCACCTCGTTGCCCTGACCGCCACCCAGGCCGCTCCCCTGGTGCGCATCGTCACCCGCCGGGCGGACCGACTCGATTTGCTCCTCGTCACATGCCGGATCGGAACCCTCGTCGGCACGGCCCGCGCCTACGACCGTCGCGATCTTGCCTACTGGCTCTCGCCGCTAGCCGACGTGGCGGCCGTCGGCCGGGTGGCGTGGTCGACGATCAAGCGCCCGACGGCGTGGCGGGGCCGCTCGTACGCCGGGCGCTGATCGCGGCCATGGCGAAGCGCGCCCCGATCAACGACATCATCGCCCCCGTTGCCGCCACCCGAGCCCGAGGGTCGAACGCCGCCTGGACGAACGGATAGGCGAACACGGCCGTCCGCGCGCCCCATGCAAAAGACCTGGACAACGCACTGATCACAGCACAAGCGGTGAGGCAGATCACCGTGGGGATCGGCGCCAAGACGCAGCATGCACCACCGAACGTGAGGATTGAGCGGCCACCGCGGAACCGGGCGAACAGGGGCCAGGCGTGGCCGACCATCGCCGCCCCACCTGCCGCATAGCCGATCCACCACGGTCCACCGGCCAGCCGCCCGATACCGGCCGCGACGGCCCCCTTCAGCACGTCACCGATCAACACTGGGACCGCCGCCCGGCGGCCCAGCAGCATCTTGGCGTTCCAGTAGCCGGGGTTGCGGTCACCCGCCGTTCGCAGATCGGTCCCAGAACGCCTGGCGACCAGGTCCGCCACGGGCACCGATCCGAGCAGATAGCTCGCGACGGCCACGAGGGCGGTCCTGGTGACGGTGCTCACACGTGTCAGCATGGCCGACGATGGATCCAACGGCAGCACCCCGCCCGGATCTCGGTGAGTTCGGCCACGCCGACGTCGAAGCTGGCGACCAAGCGATCGCCAGTTTTCATCTCCTGCGCGAACGCCGCGGTCGAGCCGTCATCGCCATGCTCCGCCTGGGGCTCGATCGGCGCCGGCTCGCCCACACCGAGGGCCTGTTGTTCTGGCGGCTGTTGGGTACGGGCAACGGGTCACAGACCGCTCGGAGCATCGACCCCCGGCGAACGGCGATCTTCGCCGTGTGGCACGATGCCGCCAGCGCCGACCGGTTCGAGCGGACGATGGAGCCGCGCTGGACACAACTTGCCGAGGCCTACCACGTGCGGATGGTCGCCGTCGGCGGACACGGCTCGTGGAAGAACTTCGACGTCATCGCGGCCACCCGTCCACCGGGCGGCGATCTCCCGCCCCGGGCGGCTCACCGGGCGGTTCACGAGGCGGTCGCCGGGGAAGCGCCGGCCTCCGTTCCTCCGGATGGGCCGATCGTGGTCGTGACGCGGGCCGAGGTACGGCTTCGGCATCTTCGGGCGTTCACCCGTGCGGCCAAGGCCGTCAGCGCCCAACTCCCGGGCACCCCTGGCCTATTGGCGGTCTGCGGGATCGGGGAGGCGCCGATCGGCCGACAGGCGACCTGCAGCGTGTGGCGGTCGGCTACCGACATCGACGCCTTTGCGACCGGTGACGACCGGCATCGCCAGGTGATGCGCCGGACCCGTGATCAAGATTGGTACGGCGAGGAGATGTTCGCCCGCTTCCGGCCGATTGCCTCTCGGGGAACGTGGGACGGCCACGATCCACTCGACGTGTCACCGCCGTCGGACCGCCTGAGCCGCCGAGACACCTGAGCCGCCGAGACAACTCAGCCGCCGAGGCACCTGAGCCGCCGAGACACCTCAGCTGCCGAGACACCTCAGCTGCCGAGACACCTCAGCCGAGGGTGATCCGCTGCGGCGAGTCGGCCGCACGCCGGGCGAGGGCGCGGGGCACGATCGGCAGCAGCATGCCGTACGGCTCGCCGGCGAAGCGGTGGTGAATCTCGTGGGCGTCGGCCAGACGATCGAGAACCTGCACATTCGGCAGCCGTCGGCCGAGACGGCGATGGATGTAGACATCGTGGACGAGGGCGTAGCTCACGCCGTAGGCACTGATCCCGATGGACGACGCCACCAAGTCACCCCAACCCGCTCGGTTCAAACCGATCGCCATCGCCGCCATCACGATCGTCGCGAAGCCGACGGGATACAGGTCGTTGGCCTCCCACCCGCTCCGGTCGAGTCGGTGATGAGAGCGGTGCAGCCGTTCGCCGACACCATGCATCACCCACCGATGGGTGGCGTACGTCACCGGCTCCATCGCCACGAAACTCGTCACCGCGGCAATCACCGGCTCGATCGACACATGTCAACGCTACTGCCCCGACCAGGAGGGTTCACCCGCCGGACCGACCGATCTCGATCTCGGTCGCCGAGATCACCCGCACGCGGAGTCCGCTTTCCTCCCACACATCGCCCGAGACCAGTACACCGACCCGAGTGGCGACGATCGACACCAGTGGGTCGGCGGCGAGGTCCACGACGTGGATGGCGATGCCGTCGGCGGCGAGATGATCGTCGTAGCCCCGCGCCTCGATCGCCTCGATCGTGACGACCTGATGGCCTGTCCCGTTGGCGACGGCCAGGCGGGGGCCACTCCCAGCTCGGGCGGAAGGAACAATGGCCAGACGACCGGTGGTCGCCGTCACGGTGACGACATCGGCCGGGTCGAGCCAACCGGCGATCAACCGGTCGAGGGCGAGGACGTCCGGACCGTCGCGCCGCTCGGCGTCGATACGTCGTGGGGCGGCCGAGTCGCTCATCAGGTCGAGCGAACTGGCGTGTTCACCGTCCCCATCGCCCGGGCCGGCGACGTCGACGGGTGCCCGACCGGCCGCGCCGCTGGTGCTCGTACCGGGCCTGGCCGAGTGCGGCCAGCCCAGACTGTGACCGATCTCGTGCTCCACCAGGTCCAGGGGCGGGTTGGCGCCCCAATCCGAGTGGAAGTCGGCGGCGCCGACGTAGACCGCCCGTCTTGACACCCCTGCCGAGCATCGTCGCAGCTCACAACCAGGATTGGGACCCCGCCCCCATCCGCCGGGCTGATCGGCGGCGTGCTGGGCATCGGCGATCAGCAGCACCGCGGCGGTGTCGGAGTGCGCCCGATCGAGGGCCTGCGCCGCGCACCGCTGGGAGTCGTCGTCGCGACCGAGGTCGATCTCGCCCCCGGGCGTGAACACCGGGTGATAGAGACCGCCGGAGATCGTGTCGAAGTACGCACCGACTCCCGACGTCAGCATCACGGCGAGGGCCTCGGGCCGCACCGCCACTCGCAGTACGCCGGGGTCGTAGAGCGCAATCGCCGTGTCGAGGGGAACGTGGCACACCCACACCTCGAACCGATCGTCGCCCGTTGCCGGCCGGGGATTCCCCACGCGGTCGAGCAACTGCCGGCGCGCATCGGGGGGTCGCGACGATCTTGCTGTGGAGCCGCAGCCGACACCGACGCACACCGCCAGCACACCCAGCAGCACTCGTCGGACCACACCCTCGATCAACCGAGCGCCCCGGCCAGCATCGTGAGATAGGCGGTCCGAGAGACTTCGACGATGCCGAGCGAACGCAGATGGTCCGTCGCCCATTGCACGTCGAGCAGGCTCATCCTCGCCTCGCGCATCAGCTCGGCTAGTGCCATCAGCGCCACCTTCGACGCATCACGTTGGTGGTGGAACATAGATTCCCCGGCGAACAACCCGCCGATCCGCACCCCGTACAAGCCACCGGCGAGTGCTCCCGACGCGTCGTAGACCTCGATGCTGTGCACCCATCCGAGATCGAACAACCGCTCGTAAGCATCGACGAACGCGGCATTGATCCAGCCGTGAGGGCGGTGAGGATCGCCGCAGGCCTCCATCACCGGCCGGAATGCGGTATCGACGCGGACCTCGAAGCGGCGGGCGCTCTGACGCATCGAGCGGGTCACGCGCAGGCCGTCGGGGAGCATCACGCCTCGCGGGTCGGGCGACCACCAGCCGATCTGACGCCGACCGTGCGGCATCGGGAAATAGGCCGACCGATACGCATTGAGCAACGTGCCCGGCGAGAGATCAGCGCCGACGGCGACGAGGTCCTCGGGAGCGCCGGTCGGATCGGGGAACGCCCAGCCCGACGACGGGGGCTCGATCGGCGTCACGTCCCAGCCGGCCACGTCACCCGTTCTAGCGCGTCTCCGCTCGCCTCGGGCTTCGCGGGAGGCTCGCCCGCCACGGGATGGGCCACGCCGAACGGATCGGCCCGGGCTGTGGACGAACGCCGGCGCGCCTGCGATCAGCGGGCGTAGTCGTAGAAGCCCCGGCCCGACTTGCGCCCCAGGCGCCCGGCGGCGACCATACGTCGCAGCGTCGGCACGGCGGCGTAGTTGGCGTCGCGGAACTCCTGGTAGAGCGCATCGAGAATGGCCAGCGAGGTGTCGAGGCCGACGAGGTCGAGCAGTGCGAACGGTCCCATCGGAAAGTTGCAGCCGCCCTTCATCGCCACGTCGATGTCGTCCATCGATGCAGTGCCCTGCTCCCACATGCGAACGGCATTGTTGAGGTAGGGGAACAACAGCGCGTTGACGACGAACCCGGCACGGTCGGCCACGTCGACGGCGTCCTTTCCGCACGCCTCGGCAAAACCGCGAGCAGCGGCGATCGTCTCGTCGGTGGCGACGATCGGCCGGACGATCTCGACCAGTTTCATCATCGGAGCCGGGTTGAAGAAGTGGATGCCACATACCTGGCCCGGACGCCGGGTCATCATCGCCATCTCGACGATCGGCAGGGTCGACGTGTTCGTCGACAGTACGGCCTCGGGCTTGACGATCCGGTCGAGCTGGCCGAACAACGCCTTTTTCACCGCCAGATCCTCGACGACCGACTCGATCACCAGGTCGCACCCGGCCAGATCGGTGAGATCATCGGTCGCCGCCACGCGGCCGAGGATCTCGGCCAGTTCGTCGTCGGTCAACCGCCCCTTGGCCACTTGCTTGGCCAGGCCTGTCGCCAGGGCGGCGATCATGCCATCGGCGGCGGCCTGCGTACGGGAACGCACGATCACGTCATAGCCCGCCCTGGCCGCCACCTCGGCCAACCCGGCGCCCATGATCCCCGACCCGAGGATGCCAACCGTCGCAATCGTCACCTGCTCCATCCACGTATGTTACTCGATGGTAACTATCGGCGCCAGCAGCCGTTCGATACCGGTCGTTGTGACGCCTGACCGGAGGCATGTTCACCGTCGCGCTACCCGGTGGACACCGGTTGTTGGGAAGCGATCGGTACCGTCGAACGAGATGACAACTCCCGTGATATCCGATCCGGTACTGCCCGACGTGGGCGCCGACCACCGTCGGGTGGTCCCCTTGTTCGCCGTGCACAACTTCCGTGACATGGGCGGCTATCCGACCGTCGACGGTCGCCAGACCCGTTGGCATCACCTGTTCCGCGCCGATGGACTCCAGCGCCTGACCGAGAGCGACCTCGAACTGCTGCGGGCGTACCGTCTGCGGACAGTGATCGACCTGCGAACGATTGGCGAGATCGAGGAGTGGGGCAAGTTCGCCGCCGAGCAGTACCCGGTCAAGTTCGTCCACCTTCCGATCGTCGACGCCACCTGGCATTTCGAGGACCGCAAGCTCGACGGCAGCCCCCACGAGTTCCTCGTCTCGGCCTATCTCGACATGCTGCAGCTAGGTGCCGGCCGCTTCGCCGAGGCGCTGCGGCTGCTCGCCGAACCGAACGTCGGACCGGTGGTCTTCCACTGCGCGGCAGGCAAGGACCGCACCGGTCTCGTCGCCGCCCTGACGCTGGCCGCCCTCGGCGTGCCCGACGAGTACATCGCCGCCGATTACGGCCTGACGGCCGATGGCATGGCCCGCACCCGGGCCTGGGCCGCCACCCACCGTCCGGCGCTGCTCGAGCGGATGGACAGTGCGCCGCCCGGGTTCATGGCAGCACTTCCGTCGGCCCTGCTCGAGGTCCTCGACGACATCCGGCTCCTCCATGGCTCGATCACCGAGTACCTCGGCACCATCGGCGTCACGGACCACGTGATCGACAACCTACGCGCCAATCTGTTGACCGACGCCCCGTAGGGCACACTGGAGGAATGAACGGGACACTTGCCCTGATCGGCGGGGGCGAGTTCGCCCAAACCGAGGCCCTCGACCGCCGACTGCTGGAAGCGGCCGGCACCGAACGGGTGGTCGTACTGCCGACGGCGGATGCCTTCGAACATCCCCAACGAGCGGTGGACCGGGCGGCGACGTGGTTTGCCGGGCTCGGCGGTTCCGCTGTCGGGGTCAACGTCCTCACCCGGCGCGACGCGCTCGATCCGGCCAACTCCGCGGCGCTCCGTTCGGCCCGCTTCGTCTATCTCGTCGGCGACTCACCCATGCATCTGCGCTCGGCGCTGAAGCACACGCCGGTGTGGGACGCCCTGCAGGGAGTACTCGAAGCCGGCGGAGTCGTCGCCGCCAGTACTGCCGCCGCCGCGGCCCTGTGCGATCCAATGGTCGACCCGCGCGGCGGCGCCTTCACCCTCGGCCTCGGCCTGGTCAGCGGACTGGCGCTCGTGACCGAGTCCGAGACATGGTCGGGTGAGCGGCTGAAGCGCACACTCGACATGGCCAAAGGCTTCACCGTGGCCACGATGCCCTCGGGCAGTGCACTGGTGCGCGACGACTCAGGTTGGCAGACCGTCGGTGCCGTCGAACTCATCGGTGGCCAGCTCCCCGGGTAGGGCGAGCGGCAGGTCCGGGCCGAGGGGCAGGCTCATTCGCAATGTCGCGCCCATGCCATCGGGAGGATCGATGAACGCGGCGACACCCCGGTGGGCACGGGCGATGTCGGCGACGATCGCCAGGCCCAGTCCGGTCCCGCCGTCATCGTCGGTGCGAGCGTCGTCCAATCGGGTGAACGGCTCGAACGTGCGCGTCCGGTCGGATTCGGCGATCGGTGGACCGTCGTTGGAGATCGTCACCGTCGCCGTCATCGACGACCTGTCGATGCTGACGGCTGCGCAGATACGACGCTGCGCATGCCGCTCGGCGTTGTCGAAGACGTTGCGCAACGCCCGTAGCAACAGGGTCTCGACCCCCGCGACGACGACCGGCGCCGCGGGCGCCACGAACTCGTAGGTTCGCCCGGTCGCACCGTGGGAGCGGTGATCCACCTCGGTGCCGACGAGCGCCCCGAGGTCGATCGCCCGGGACTGCTCGGCCACCCGCGTCGGGTCGAGCCGGGTCAGTTCGAGCAGGTCGCGAGCCAGGTCCTCGAGCCGGTCGATCTCGGCGAGGGTATCGGTGGCCGCCTGGCGCCAATCGACCCGGTCGGGATGGGCGACGGCGACCTCCAACGTCAGACGCGCCGCGGCGAGGGGGCTGCGCAACTCATGGCTGGCATCCGCGGCGAAACGGCGCTCGCGTTGCCTGGTGTCGCCGAGGCGGCGCAATAGTTGGTTCAACGTCACCGCCAGCCGGGCGATCTCGTCACCCGTCGGGGGGATGGCCAACTCCTGATCGAGGCGACTGGTCTGAATCTCGTCGACTTCGCGGATCAGATTGTCGACCGGCCCGACCGCCCAACCGGTCGCCGACCAGACGATGATCACGAACCCGGCCACCAACAGGGGGATTCCCAAGATCATCAGCAGCTGGAAACGGTGCACGGTGCGATCGAGACCGGCCAACGAGGTTCCGGCGTAGACGGCGACCGGGCCGATCCCGGAGCGCGCGGCGACACCGGCCACCCTCCACCTCGCCGAAGGCTCACCGAGCATCTTCAGGTTGACGGTCATCTCGGTGATCGTGTCGGTGACCTTGAAGCTCGCCAGGATCGGCGCATCGTGCAGACCCGGGGTGGCGGCGACCACCTCACCGCGTGAGTCGATGATCTGCACCACACCGGTCTCGCGACCCGTCAACGGGACGTCGGTGGACACCTGACGGCGCTCGTCCGGCGTTACCAGTCCCTGAATGCGATCGCGCAACCCGCTGTCGATCTCGGACACCAACGAGCGGCGCTCCAAGCCGAGCAGGGCGACACCTCCGACGACGAGGGCCACCGCCAGCAGGGCCGAAGCCGCGAAGGTGACCCGAAGCCGGATCGAGCGTGAGCGCAACCACCCGGGAGCGTCAGCGGGCATCGGCCGCTACCCGGTAGCCCGCGCCACGAATCGTCTCGATGGCCGCGTCGCCCAGTTTGCGACGCAGGGCCGACACGTGGACCTCGACCACGTTCGGACCGCCGTCGTAGGCGAAATCCCAGACGTGATCGAGGATGTCACCCTTGGGGACCACCTCGCCGGCGCGGCGCATCAGATATTCGAGCACCGCCTGCTCGCGCACCGTCAAGGTCACCGCGGTCCCGTCGAGCCGGCACGTGTGCGCAGCCGGATCGAGTTCGAGAGCCCCCGATCGCAGCACGGTCGCCGTCGGATTGGTCGCCCGCCTCAGTAGCGCGCGCACCCGGGCGAGCAGCACCGTGTACGAGAACGGTTTGGACAGGAAGTCGTCGGCCCCGTTGTCGAGCGCCTCCGCCTCGTCGAGTTCGCCGTCCTTGGCGGTCAGCATGAGAATCGGGGTGGCGATCTTGCGGGCCCGCAGGTCGGCGCACAATCGCAGGCCGTTGATCCCGGGCAGCATGATGTCGAGCACGATCAGGTCGTGGTCGAAGTTGGTGGCCATCCAGTGCCCCTCGGTACCGGTGTAGGCGACGTCGACGGCGAAGCCTTCGGCTTCGAGGCCGCGCACCAGCGCCGCGGCGAGTCGTTTGTCATCCTCGACGACCAGTAGGCGCACTGGGCCATTGTGCCGGATTGAACCTGAAGCCCACCTTCAGCGAGCTTCAAGGTCACTTCAGGTCACCTACGTCATGCTGCGTCCATGTCCCTGCGGAAACACGACGAACCGGCGAGCGCAGCGCCCACCGCGACGGGTGCCGTGCTGCGAAGCATGATCGGCACGCCGCAAATCCGTCGGGCCGGGAGGGTGAACGTGACTCCCGCTGTTCGCCATGCCGCATTCGGCGCCCTGGGCGTCATCGTGCTCAGCCATCTGGCCGCGCTGTCGGGCACGATCACCGACGCACCGACGCTCGGCCTCGGCTTCGTGGTGGTCATCACCGCAGCGGTCTGGTCGGCCGCCCAGGTGCTGCGCGACCGCTCGGTCGGATGGATCGTCGGATGCGCCGTCGCCGTTGTGGCCGTCACGGCGTACATCATCAGTCGTACCGTCGGACTGCCGCTCGAGGGCGGCAAGTTCGACAACTGGTTCGATCCCCTCGGTGTGGTGGCAGCCGTCGCCGAGGGGATCGTCATCGCCCTCGGCGCCGTGATGATCCACCGGCAGCGGGCGATCCCGATCCGTGGTGGCGCCTTCAAACCACGGCCATCCACCCACCGGCACTTCAACGGAGCACAACGATGACCAACACGCTGAACGACCATCCCCCGACGGAGCAATGGAATCCGGGACCCCCCGCCCTCGGCCTCCTTCCTCCGCCCGCGCCGGCCCTGGGACGCCCTACCCCACCGGGTCGTCCCGACTCGCTCCCGACCGACACGGGCGGGAGCGAGGGTCGGCGTCCTCGAACCACCTTGCGCGCCGCCTTCGCCGGTGGTGTGGTCGGCGCGGCCGTCGCCGCGGCGGTCGCCTTCGGGGTGGTGGACAACCACGATCGGACCGTGCCGGTGCTGCCCGTCCCAGCCGCTTCCGGGGCGATCCCAACCGGGGGCGCTTCCTCCGTCGCCCCCGGTTCGCTCGAAGTCCATGCCCTGATCGCCAAGGTGGAGCCGGCCGTGGTCGACATCGAGGTCGGTGCGACGGCCGCCGACGGCTCGGTGCAAGCGATCGCCGCAGGCTCAGGAGTCGTGATCTCGGCCGATGGCCTGGTGCTGACCAACGCCCATGTCGTGCAGCTGACCGATCCGAGCGGTCAGACCATCGACAACCCCGTGTTCACGATGAAGATGAACGACGGATCGGTTCGGTCGGCCAAGGTGCTCGGGGCATCTCCCGACTACGACGTGGCCCTGATGCGCCTCGACGACACCTCGAACCTGTCGCCGATCGAACTGGGCGACTCGGCATCGGCCCGAGTTGGTGACGAGGTCGTGGCGATCGGCAACGCCCTCAACCTCGGCGACGTGCCGACCGTCTCTCGTGGCATCATCTCGGCGCTCGAGCGCACGCTCGCCGTCGACGCCACGACGACGCTCCACGGGCTCATCCAGACCGACGCCCCGATCAATCACGGCAACTCGGGCGGCGCATTGGTCGACTCGGCCGGGCGGTTGATCGGTATCAACTCGGCCGGCATCCCCGACTCGCAGAACATCGGCTTCGCCATCGCCATCAACACGATCAAACCACTGCTCGACGACCTGAAGGCCGGCCGCACGGTCAAGGCCGAGCCGATCTCGTACCTCGGCGTCACCGTCGATCAGAGTCCGACCGGCGTGACGGTGACCGACCTGCTCAGTGACGGGCCGGCCCACACCGCCGGCATGAGAGCGGGCGACGTGATCGCCAAGATCGGCGACGCGACGATCAACACCACCGAGCAGCTGTCGAGCACGCTGCAGAAGCTCAGGCCAGGGACGAAGACGACCGTCGAGGTCACCCGCAACGGTACGACCCAGACCGTCGACATCGTGCTGGGCACCCGCCCGACCGGCTGACACCGCGATCGGCTCACGGAGCCCTCAGGTCGGCGCCTCCCACCCCTCCCGCCCCGAGCGGGTGGCGCCGGCCTGCATGACGCGACCATCCCCGGGACCAACGACGTTCCCGGGGATGTTGGCGTGTTCGATGAAACCGTCGACCGGCTCGGCCGAGCGCTGAGCCGATCGGTCAGACCTCGGCGACCGTCAGCTTGACGATCTTGATCTCCTTCAACGGCGGCACACCGTTGTCGGCAGGATTGCCGGCGGCATCGAGGTCCTTGACCGTCGTATCGAGACCGTCGGTGACCTGGCCGAACAGCGAGTAGTTCGGCGGAAGCGCGGCACCGCTGGCGCCGGTGATGATGAAGAACTGGCTGCCATTGGTGTCCGCCCCGCTGTTGGCCATCGCCAGCGAGCCGACCTCGTATGCACCGGCCGCCGGGAGTTCGTCGGCGAACGAGTAGCCCGGTCCACCGGAGCCGGTTGCCGTGGGATCGCCGCACTGGACGACGAAACCGGGGATCGCCCGATGGCACGTCGTCTCGTCGAAGTAGTGGTAGCCGGCCAGGGTGACGAAGTTGTTCACGGTGCCCGGCGCGATCGACGGGTCGAGAACGGCGGTGAACTTGCCCATATTCGTTTCGACGTCGACCTGGTACTTCTTGGTGGGATCGATGCACAGCTTGGGCGCATCGTCGAACTTCTGGGACTTCGTCGACGAACCGTCGGCCGCAGCACACTCACCTTTGCCGTACACGAAGGGCTCGCGCGTCGGCGCCGTCGCCGGTGTCGTGTCGATCGGAGTCGTATCCGTCGGGAGGGTGGAGGCCGACGGATCGACCGTGGCGGACGGATCGGTTGAGATCGCGGTGTCGACGGAGATCTGCGGCGTCGTCGCCGACGGATCGACCGCGGCGGCGATCGTGGTGGCAGCCGACTGATCCTCGGACTTCGAGCCACGGTTGGTGAAGTACAGCACCGCGGTCAGCGCGACGGCACCTCCGACCAATAGCCCGATACGCAGCGCACGACGCTTGGTCTGGTGCTTCTGCTGTTCCTTGGCGATTTCCTGCAGCCGAAGCTGCCGGTTGGCCTTCTGACGTTCACGCTTCTCAGTACCCACGAAGGAGCGAGGCTATCGAACATGGCGGTCGGCTCGTCGGTCACCAGCGGTAATTGGGACGACGGCGCGACATGCGGCGCAGATAACATGCTCAACCCGTGGCCCTGATCGTTCAGAAGTATGGCGGCACCTCGGTGGCAGATCCCGACCGCATGCGGTCGGTGGCCGAGCACGTGGCGTTCACCAAGCGCCACGGTGCCGATGTCGTCGTGGTCGTCTCGGCAATGGGCAAGTCGACCGACAACCTCATCCAATTGGCCAATTCGGTGTCCAGAACGCAGCCGGGCCGCGAGCTCGACATGCTGCTGACGACGGGCGAGCGGGTGTCGATGGCGCTGTTGTGCATGGCGTTGGCCGACCTCGGCGTCGAGGCCGTGAGCTTCACCGGCAGTCAGGTGGGCATCGTGACCGACAATGTCCACGGCAAGGCCAAGATCCTCGAAGTCAAAGGCGATCGGGCCCGTGCCGCGCTGGCCGCGGGCAAGGTCTGTGTGGTCGCCGGATTCCAGGGCATCTCGACCGAACGCGAGATCACCACGCTCGGCCGCGGTGGTTCCGATACGACCGCCGTCGCCCTCGCCGCCGCCTTGGGTGCCGACGCCTGCGAGATCTACACCGACGTGACCGGGGTCTTCTCCGCCGATCCGCGCATCGTCCCCCAGGCCCGCAAGCTGCCCCGGATCAACTTCGACGAGATGCTCGAAATGGCCGGAGCGGGCAGCAAGGTGCTCGCCCTGCGCTCGGTCGAGTTCGCCAGCAATCACAACGTCCCCCTCCACGTGCGATCCAGTTTCACCTGGGAGCAGGGCACGTGGGTGACCAACGAGGAGCCAAACGTGGAAGACCCGATCGTCTCCGGCATCGTGCACGACGTCAACGAGTCGAAGGTCACCGTGCGCGCCGTCCCTGACCGGCCGGGTATCTCGGCGGCCCTGTTCGAACCGTTGGCCGAGGCCAACATCATCGTCGACATGATCGTTCAGAACACGTCGAAGGACGGCACGACCGATATCTCGTTCACCGTACCCAAGGCCGACATGGCCGTGGCCGAACAGATCGTCGCCCGAGTCGCCGGAGAGATCGGGGCCGAAGGGGTCGATCACCAGACCGATATCGCCAAGGTCTCGATCGTCGGGGCCGGGATGAAGTCGAGTCCGGGTATCGCCGCCAAGATGTTCCGTGTGCTCGCCCACAATGACGTCAACATCACGATGATCTCGACGTCGACGATCCGCGTGTCGGTGGTCATCGACGCCACCGATACCGAAAAGGCGTGCCAGGCCCTCCATACGGCCTTCGGACTCGACAGCGGGCAGGCCTATTCGGCCCCATTGCCCGATCGGAAGTAAGCGTCACCATCTCCGAACGCGTACCCTCTCGTATCGTGTCGAAACGCCGCCCGCAACTCGCCCCCTGGCGCACCGCGGGCCGGGTGTCCGAGGAGCAGCACACCGCCGACGACGTGGTGCGCGAGACGGGCTGGGTGTTCAACAACGAAACCGGTGAGCACCTCACCCTCGCCGAGTTCGTCGCCACGGGCACCGAGGAGGTCGGCTACTACTGCCACTACCTCGGGCTGTTCTGGGGTGAGCATGCCGCCGGGCGCACGTTCGTCGAGATCGGTTCGGGCATCGGCAGGATGACCGCCGCCCTCACTCAGCACTACGACCAGGTGGTGGCCTGCGACCTCGACGGGGCGTTTCTGGAGCGCTGCCGTGAAACGGTCGCCCAACACGGCCGGATCGACCGCCTCCGCACCGTGCACATGCCCGACGGCCGCAGCCTGCCGACGATCGACGATGCCAGCGCCGATGTGGTGTTCTCCTACATCACCTTGCAGCACTGCGAACAGGACACGGCGACCGCGCTGATCCACGAGGCGATTCGAACGGTGAAGCCGGGGGGTCGAGTAGCGCTCAACTTCCGCACCTGGACGGGCCGCGATGCCTTGCTCTTCCCGCTGGGCGCGCTCGTTCGGTTCAGCTGGCGAGTCGTGCCCAGCCGGTTCCGGCCGCCGCGGCTGGTGACCCGGATCGGATGGCAGGCCAACCGTCTGGGACCGCACGACGTCGTCCCGATGCTGCAGCGCCGATATCCCGATCTCGCCCTCACGCTGGTCTTTCAATCCGACAAACGGTCGTCGACCCTCAAGTCGCCGATTCCGGTGCACCGCCTCAGTGGGGTGCATCCGAGCCACTGGTGGCTCGTCGTTCAGCGATAGCCGCGCTCGCGGTCATGCATCGCGGCCGCTCGCCGAACGGCACAGACGCGTGAGCGGACGGGCGAAGAACGCCACGGCGGTCACCTGCACGGCGGCCGCCACGAGGAACGGGGCGCGCAACGACACCTGTTCGGCCAGCACACCGCCGCTGATCGCCCCGAGCGGTACGACACCGAAGATGCACCAGCGGATGATGTTGCCCACCCGGCCGAGCAGGTGCCCGGGTACCCGACGTTGGCGCAGCGTCATGCTCGACACGTTCCCGAGCATGACGGCGATCGCTTCGACGGCCAGTCCGACGCCGGCCACCACGCCGCTGGTCGTGAAACCGATGAGGGCGTAACCGCCGCCGGCGACCAATGCGGCCAGCGACAGGGTCAGGGCCGGACCGCAGCGCCGATCGACCCGCCCCGCAGCCACACCTCCGACGATGCTCCCGATCGACGTGCAACCCAGCAGCAGCCCGTAGCCGGCGCTTCCGAGGCCGAATGTGCGCAGTGCACTGAGCACCAGCGTCGAGAGCACCATGGCCTGGCAGAACGCGAGGATGGCGATCACCCCGGCCAGCAGCATCAACAGCTGGTCAGCACGAAAGTGCCGCCATCCGTCGCGGACCTCGGCGCGTAGCGTGGAGCGCACCGCGGACAGGGATGGCGACACTGATGGCGACATCGACGGCGGGAGAGGCGGCGGTACCGGCGGGGACGATGGCACCGGCCGAGGCGTCGCCTCGACCCGGCGGGGAATGGCTACGGCGATCAACGCCGCTGACACCAGGAAACTGATTCCGTCGGTGATCAAGGGAGCGGCGATCGCCACGCCGAAGAGCACCCCGCCAACCGCTGGTCCGATGGTCTGCTCCGAGGCGGTCTCGGCCGCCAGCAGATAGCCATTGGCCCGGCCGAGTTGTTCGTCAGGCACCAGCCTCGGAAGTTCCACGCTGGCCGCCGCGCTGAACGCCGTCTGACCCAGGCCCAGGGCGAAGACTGTGAGATACAGCAGCGGGAGCGACTGTCGGCCGATCAGTACGACCACCGCCAGCAGGACGAGCACCGTCGCCCGGAAGATCTCGATCGAGAACATCAGCCGACGACGATCGAGTCGGTCGGCAAGTGCACCGGCCGGCAGCCCGGCTACCAGCCAGGGCAGCGCAGCGGCCATCGAAATGCCCGACACCAGTCGAGGATCGGTGGTCAATCGCGCGGCAAGTAGCGGAAATGCTACGAGAACGACGCCGTCGCCCAGACCGGAGGTCAATGTTGCCGACCAGAGGGTCCAAAAGGGCCGTCCCAATGAGTAATTGGGTCGCTTGGCCATGCTGGATAGTCGGTGAGGCGCGCGAGAATGCACCTATGACGACCCGACGCGCCCCGACGACGGTCGTAGAGGGAACGACACGTCGTGCCGACATCGATCTGGACGCAGATCGATGCACCATGCAGGCAACGAACGTCTACTCACAACAGGTACCGACACTCGAGACGGTACCGATGAGAGTACATACGACCACGGCAGCGAGTTTCGCAGGTCGAACCACACGGTGTCGACCCGTCGACCAATCCTGGCGGATGGCAGCGTAGGTCGTGCGATGAGGTTCTTCGACGAAAATATGTGGCAAACAAGCGTCACGTTCGCATTGCTTGCAAGTCAATTGAGGCATAGACAACGTTCAGGCCGTTCTCGCCAAAGAAACCGACATGAACACCAACAGAAATGCGCCTCGGTCAGCAGAGGACCGAGATCAGCGCCAAGCTCCACCCTTCATTCGAACACACCTCCTTTCTCTCACTAAAGAGTTAACGGGCAGCCAAATACCACGCAGAGAGATCAATGCGCTACTCACAGTATAGCAGGCCGAACGGCCCATACGAAACGGAAAGCTGAGAATTTCATGACCCGAGCGCCGCGGGCGGCGTCCACAAAGGTCTGGCTGTTGATCGTCGGCATCTCCTTCACGGCCGCCGTGCTCTGGGTAGTCGTCGCCGGCATGCCGGCGACTGCGAGGACTTCGGGGATTTCGTGGATCATTCTGGCCGCTGCATTTGCGGTGGTGGAACGGCTCGACGCCCGCATCGAGATCGGTGGTGAGACACATACGATCAACGCCGCCGACGCGTTGCTGGTCATCGGTCTGGCCTATCTCCCACCCCTTCCGCTGCTGGCGGCGCGCGCGCTCGGCGACATCCTCGGCACGCTGATTTGGCACCGCTCCGCCGTGCAAAAAGCCGCGTTCAACCTCGCCAATCGGGTCCTCGAGTGCGGCGTGGCGTATTCCGTGTACACCCTGGTCATCCACGGGGCCAGCCCGGTGACCGGATGGGGATGGGCTGCGGCATTCGCAGGGATATTCGCGGCAAGTCCCGTGAGCTACATCACCATCACCGCGGCGATCTCGCTCAACACCGGCAAGTTCAGCGGGTCGCTCAAGGAGTTGGCCCTGCAGGTGGCGATCATGGCCTGCAATGTCGTGATGGGTCTCGTAGCCGTCAACGTCCTGTGGGTCGACAAGCGCGGCGCATGGTTGATCATCACCGGCTTCCTGATCGCCTCGATCGGGTACCGCGCCTACATGAAGACCCGCGACCGGTTGAGCAGCCTCACCTCGCTGGAACGATTCGCCTCGCAACTCGCCGGCGAGACCGAATCGGCCGTCGTCGTCGAGCGAACCCTGCGCAACGTCGCAGAACTGCTGCGGGCCGGAGAGGTCCGCCTGGTCCGCAACGTCGCAGACGGTGTCAAGGTGCAACGACTCGATAACGACGACGAGGTGGTGACCGAGATCTTTCATGCCGACGAGATCCCGGCCCCGTTCGCCGCCCTGATCGCCCGCAGCCGGGGACTGCTGGTCGCCAACGGCGACCACTCATCGAGCGACCGGAGCATCGTCGACCAACTCGGCTGGTCGGACCTCGTGAGCGCGCCGGTGCCCGTCGACGGCGAGTCATCCGGGGTGCTGATCGCCGGCAACCGACTGGCCGAACAGAGCACATTCGATGACAACGATCTCCATCTGCTCGACACGTTCGCCTCGAACACGTCCGTGGCGCTCCGGGTCGGCGAACTCGTCGACCAGCTGCGTGCCCAGGCCCTGGAGAAGGAACATCAATCCCGCCACGACGCGCTCACGAAGCTGCCCAACCGAATGGTGGCCGACGAGCGGTTGCGTCAACTCCTCCCTCACGCCACCGAGGAGTTGATGGTCGCAGTGATGTTCATGGACCTCGATCGTTTCAAAGAGGTCAACGACGCGCTCGGTCACCACGTCGGCGACGAACTGCTGCGTGAGGTCGCCAACCGCCTGCGTCAGGTCGTCGGACGACGGGGCACCGTCGCCCGCCTCGGCGGTGACGAGTTTGCCGTCATCATCCCGGGTGTGGTCGATGTCGACGAGTTGACGACCTTGGCGACGAATCTGCGGGCCAACCTTGCCAAGCAGGTGATCATCGACCGTCTGGGTCTCAGCCCTCTGGCCAGCGTGGGCATCGCCTTGGCTCCGCATGACGGCACCGATGCCCGATCACTGTTCCAACGGGCCGACGTGGCGATGTACGCCGCCAAGAGTCGGCGGACGGGGTTCGAGTACTACGACCCCCGATTCGACAAGGCCAGCACCCGCACCCTCAGCCTGACCGCTGATCTGCGAACGGCCCTCGCCACCGATCAGCTGCAATTGCACTACCAACCCCAGGCCACGCTTGACGGTCGGATCGTGGCGATCGAAGCGCTCGCCCGCTGGCCGCATCCGCGCTACGGCTCCGTGCCGCCCGAGGAATTCGTCATGGTCGCCGAGCAGCACGGCCTGATCCACATCCTGACCCGGTGGGCGCTGTCGACCGCACTTGCCGATCTGGTCGAGCTGCGGGCCACGTATCCCGACCTGCGGGTGTCGGTCAACATGTCGGCTCGCGACCTGATGGATCTCAGCTTCCCGAGCGATGTCGAAGCAATGCTTCGGTCCGCCAATCTCGCCCCGGATGTGCTCACCCTGGAACTCACCGAGTCCCAGATGCTGTCGGACCGCCGACGCAGCATCGAGATGCTCGGCCGTCTGCGGGCGCTCGGCGTGCGCATCGCCGTCGACGACTTCGGCACGGGTCAGTCGTCGCTGGCCTACCTGAAGAGCCTGCCGATCCACGAGGTGAAGATCGACCGCTCGTTCGTCTTCTCGATGGCCGCCAACCACGACGATTCGGTCATCGTCCGGTCGATCATCGACATGGCCCACAACCTGGGACTCGAGGCGGTTGCCGAAGGCGTCGAGGACGCCGAGGTGTGGCGGATGCTCGGTGAACGAGGATGCGATTCGGCCCAGGGTTATTACATCACCCCGGGCCTGCCCATGCGTGAACTGGCCCGGTGGTTGGACGCTCGCCACGTGGCTGCCCAGCAGGCCGACGATGACGGCAGCCCCATCGCCTCAGTGATCAGGCTCGTTCCACGCGCCAGCTGATCCGGAACGAAAAAACCCAGGCCACAGCCGGAATGTGCCCGGGTAACCTGTAGCCCATGCGCGTAGGAGTCGTAGGAGCAACAGGTCAGGTCGGCGGGGTCATGCGGGCGCTGCTCGAGCAGCGGAACTTCCCGCTTACCGAGGTGCGGTTCTTCGCCTCGGCCCGTTCAGCGGGGCGCAGCATCCCCTTCGCCGGACGCAACATCGTCGTCGAGGACGCCGAGGTGGCCGACCCGTCAGGTCTCGACATCGCCCTGTTCTCGGCCGGCGCCTCCTCGTCGAGGCTGCTTGCTCCCAAGTTCACCGCCGCAGGCGCAGTCGTGATCGACAACTCGTCCGCCTTCCGTATGGACCCCGACGTCCCCCTAGTGGTCTGCGAGGTCAATCCCCACAGACTCGACTCGTTGCCCAAGGGCATAGTCGCCAACCCCAACTGCACGACGATGGCGGCCATGCCCGTGCTCAAGCCGTTGCACGTCGAAGCAGGCCTCGTCCGACTGGTCGCCAGCACGTATCAGGCGGTCAGCGGCGCCGGCCTCGTCGGCGTCGAGGAACTCGACGAACAGGCCCGCAAGGTGGTCGACGGCGCAACGGCGTTGACCTACGACGGCGGTGCCGTCGACTTTCCCGCGCCGCACAAGTTCGCTCAGGTCATCGCCTTCAACGTCCTCCCCTTCGCCGGCAGCCTCGTCGATGACGGCTCCGACGAGACCGACGAGGAGCAGAAACTGCGCAACGAGACCCGCAAGATCCTCGAGATCCCCGACCTTCGCGTGAGCGGCACATGCGTGCGTGTTCCGGTGTTCACGGGGCACTCGTTGTCGATCAACGCCGAGTTCGCCCGCCCGATCACGGCGACCCGGGCGCGTGAGCTCCTGTCGGTCGCGCCGGGGGTGGCGATGGTCGACGTGCCGACGCCGCTGATGGCCGCCGGTCAGGACCCGAGCTATGTCGGTCGGATCCGCCAGGACTCCTCTGTCGACGGTCACCGCGGGCTCGCCCTGTTCTTGAGCAACGACAACCTCCGCAAGGGCGCCGCGCTCAACGCCATCCAGATCGCCGAAGAACTCCTGCGCCGGCGCGCCTGATCACGCGACCGGCCCACGGCATCCGAATCATCGGGCAACTGGGTCAGCGGGTATCCGGGTCAGTGGGCGACTGAGTCATTCGGCGGATTCTTGCCCGATGTTGGGAACCTGGGGAGGCGCTTGTAGGTCGTACCACCAGACTTGCAGAAGTATTCAACCCATCGTGAACGTGTCACCACGTTACGTCGATGGATGGGCAGCTGAGGTGATGCGGAGTGAACCAGGGTCGGCACGGACGCAACTTGATCGCATCCCGGCTGGCGAGCATCCTGGCCCTCGTCGCCACCGTCGGGCTTGTCGACGAAGCTGTTCACGGCCCGGCCGCCGGCGCGGCCGCAGCTCCCTCGACCAGCGCCGTCGCGCCGTCGACCACCGCCGTCGCGCCGTCGACCACCGCCTTCACGCCCCTGACCCCGACGAGGCTGGCCGATACGCGCACCGGGTTCGGCTACGGCCGTCCCGACTCGGCGACACTGCGGATCTCGGTCAACGGGCGTGAGGGCATCCCGCGCAACGCCGCAGCGGTGATCGTCACCCTCACCGTGGTCGAGGCGGCGACCGGCGGATACCTGACGGCCTATCCCAACGGTGCGGCTCGGCCGAACGCTTCGAACCTCAACTTCGACCGCGGTTCGACGATCGCCAACACTGCGGTCGTTCAGCTCGGGACGAACGGCGCCTTCAACGTGTACAGCTCGGTCGTCGCGGCAAAGATCGCCGTCGACATCAGCGGGGTGTTCCTCCCTGCCGCCGCACCCACTGCCGCCGGTCGGTACGTCGCCGTCGCAGGCACGCGGGTACTGGACACACGTACCGACGCGGACCCGTTCGCCGCCGGCGAGAGCCGGACGGTGCACCTCCCGGCATCGGTCGTCCCACCCGATGCCAGCGCAGTCGTGGCCAACCTGACCTATCTGGAACCCGCTGGCCCCGGGTACTTCACGGTCTGGCCGGGCGGACCACGGCCGAATGCCAGCAACGGCAATCTCGACGCCTTGCATCAAACCCGCGCCCATCTCGCCGTCGTCCCGGTATCGGTCGACGACGGGGCAGCCGCATTGTCGATCTTCTCCTCGGCCGGTGCGCACATCCTGCTCGACGTTGCCGGTTACTTCAGCGGAGACAGCGCTGAACCGGCCGCCGATGGCCTGTTCATCCCGTCCCCGCCGTGGCGTGCCCTGGACACGAGGGTGGGCGGTGAACCGGTGACCGCCAACGGCCAGGCACGGATGACCGTCGGCGAAGGTCTCGCTGCGTGGGTGAATGTCACATCGGTTGGCGCCGTGGCCGCCGGATTCGTGACCGCTCATCCGGCGTTCTCCGCATTGCCGAACACCAGCACACTCAATACCTCATCACCGGGCAAGGTGATCGCCAACGCCGCATTGATCAACCTGTCGAGCGAAGGTGCTCAGCTCTACTCGTCGGCCGGCGAGCACCTCATCGCCGACGTCAGCGGAGTGTTCACCGGGCTCCCGACCGACACCTCGTGTCGAGTGCTGCTGATCGCCCATGGCGGCGGCTACACCGGCGGATCGTCCGCCGACATGGTCTCGTGGGCGAACCGGCTCACGCTCGCCGGGTGGCAGGTGGTCAACGCCGACTACCGGGTGTCGAGCGAGTTCTCGAATCTCGTCTGGGGTACGTGGTACCCGCGGACATCGGTCTACCAACCGATTCCCGTCGACATGAAACGGGCCCACGACCTGGCCGCCGCCGACCTGAAGCCGCAAATTCGCAATGCCCTGGCCCGCGGCTGCGCCACCCACCTGCTCGGCTACTCGTCGGGCGGATCGGCGTTGTCCGATGCCGTGCAGGATCTCACGGGCATCGCTTCGTTGCAGGTGGTCGCCGGGGCGATCCTCGACCTGGAAGATGTCGGCGGACCGCCGATGCAGGTGTGGCACTCGTCCAACGACCCGATCATCACCGGCCAGGCCGCCACCGAATCGTGTCCTCGGTGGTGGTCCGCCGACAGCCAGTGCACGCTGCACGATCTCGGCGAACAGCCGAGCCCTCACCTCACCGTCGAACTCACTGCGGCGACCGATTGGTTGTTGTCGAACGGTTGAACACCTGGTGGCTCACGCACAGGAGCAGGGGATGGCCTCGCACTTGGGGCAGCCTGTCGCATAGACCGAGATCGCCTCGGTGAGGCTGATGCCGACCTGATTGGCCAGGCTGGCCACCCAGGCCAGCACGTCGGCGAATTCAGCCGTCTGCTGCGCCCGTGTGCCCTTGCGAACGGCCTGGGCCAGTTCGCCGATCTCCTCGGCCAGCCAGGCCACCGTCGACGGAATGCCCCGTTCACGGTCGCGATCGCCGTAGGTGCGCTCGATCACGTCCTGCAGTTCGGCGAGATGCACCGTTCGTCCCTCCTGATCAGGCCGACCACTCCTCGACGAGCCCGAACTGAGTGGTGTAGTCGGCGAACTCCCGCCGCAGGGCCGGCAGGTCGAGGCCGAACTGCTCGGGCTCGTAGATCACCTTGCCGAAGCGGTCGCGCTGATGCGAGGCCAGGTAGCTGCGGTGGGCGAGACGAGCTGCATCGTCATACGGCTGGTCGGCGAGTGCGTAGATCCGCTCGAGCGTGCCCAGGTCGTCGGCCATGAACTCGTGGAAGCGGATATCGAGGGCATGGTCCGGCGACAGCACGGACCGGTCGCGCTGATATGCCCGCAACATCGTCAGGTTGCGCTCGCTCCAATACGAACCCATCCCGACCAGGTCGATCTCATCGCGCGACATCCGCTGCGTGTAGCACAGCATCGTGCATACCGAGATCGTCACCGGAACCGGGTCGCGGTGGGTGACGAGGACCGTGGCATCAGGGAACACGGCCCGCAGCGCCGGCAACTGTTCGAGGTGCTGGGGCGACTTGAGCAACCACCGCGACCCACCACGGAGAAACGTCATCGCCTGGAGCACCGTCTTCATGTAGGCATAGTGCGGCGTTTGATCGTGGGCCAGGTACCAGTCGCGCACCGACGGCATCTTGACCATCGATTCGAACAGCATCGTCGAGTAGTCCATCGCCAGCAGCTGGATCTCCTCGTGCACGTGGTCGACGGTCATCTCGTGCATCCGGCGGAACTCGGGCATCGCCGCGTTGACGAAGCCGACGCCGAACTCGCCCCGCTCCAGGCGCGGGTCGGGGACCATGCCGGCCTCCCCCGGAAACGGAACCGGTTGCAGGCTCTCCCAGTACGGCAGGCTGCGCAGAGCCGGATCGGCGGCGAGCAGGTTGTGCAGATGGGTGGTGCCGGTGCGTGGTTGGCCAACGATGATGATCGGCCGCTCGATCGGGATGTCGAGGATCTCGGGATGACCGGCCAGCAGATTGGCCAGCAGGATGCGATTCTTGGCCAACTGCACCAGCAGCGTGTGGGCGCTGACGTGGCCGAATGCCGACAACCCCGCCTCGGTGCCGAACCCGGCGAGCAGGACGTCGAGGGGTTCGCGGAACCCGTCGGGTCCGACGTCGGCAGTGTCGAAATCGCTCCCCGGGTTGATTGCCGCCAACTCCGAACCGGCCTGGGCCAGGATCGCCGACGCATCGAGCGGCAGGTACTCGGCGAGAGCTGCGCCCATCGCCCGGATCTCGGTGACCTCGGGCGAGTACGAGGGTCTGGCCAGATCGTCGAGGCGAACCGGTGGCGGGGTCGTAGCCATCGCGGCGAATCTACCGAGCGGCGCCGACGGGTGACGCACCGGCAGTCCGACGCACTGTTCCTCGCCGTAGTGTCCGCTGAACACGACTAGTGACATTCAGTGGTCATCTAGACTGAAAACAGAAGTTATCGGAGTCATCCATTCATCCGAAGGGAGACGGGATGCCGGAACGTACCGATGGTCAGCATCCCGACCCGGCGGTCGGCCATCCCGTCGATCTTCAGCGGGTGCTCCATATCGGGGTGCACCTGGCGGGCCGCCTGGCCGCCCTGCACGACCGCGGCACGGTGCATGGCGGAGTCTCACCGGCTGCCGTCGACATCGCCGACGACGGCACGGTCTCATTGCTCGCCCACGATCCCGATGTCTCTGTCGACGCGAGATACGCCGCAGTCGAGGTGCTCGACGGCGGCCCGGTCACAGTCCGATCCGACCTCGCCGAACTCGGCGCCACGTTGGCTGCCTTCGCCCTCGGGCGACCGCCGACCCGCACTCCGTCGCGGGCGATCGATATCTACGGCCACGGGGTCGACGCCGGCCTGTGCAACGTCATCGACGCAGCGGCGGCTCCCGACCCGTTGGACCGCTACGACTCTGCCGACGAGTTGATCGGCGAACTGCACGTGGTCGAATCCCGTCACGGATGGCCGGCGACGGTCGTACCGGTGGGGGCTGTCGCGGCCTCAACCGGCGGGCTGACATCGGATCATCCCGGACCAACCCGATCGCGCGGCGACCGATGGTTCGCCCGCCGTACCGCCACGCCGGGGCGGGCGAGGCCCCGCCATATCACCACGGTCTGGAGTGCCGCGGCTGTGATGCTGCTCGTCGGCATCGGGTTCGACGGCGACGTAGGAACGGACGAGACGACCGCCGACGTCGCCGTGCCTATCCCGACTTCGGTCGTCGCCTTGGACGCTCCGACCGCGACGGACGCTCTGACCGCGACGACCGCGACGATGTCGGGCAAAAGCAGTTCGACGTCGGCCCCGGCGACCACGGTGCCGTCAACGACGACCGTGGTGACTGTCGGCTCGACCGCAGCACCGGCCATCGACTCGACCCAGGGCGTGGGCGATGTACCGACCACGCCCCCAGTCCCGGTACCCACGACAAGGTCCCCGCCGCCGACCACGCGTCCCCCTGCGACGACCCGGCCCCCGACACCGGTGACGACCGGCCAACCTCCGACCACCCCCGGTTCCACCACGGTGCCGACCCCGGGGACCTCGGCGCCGGCCGACATCACGACGACCACGGCTCCACCGGTCACCTCGCCACCCACGGCTCCCACGACGCGTCCACCAGCGACGACCCGGCCGGCACCCCCATCGACGACGCGGCCGGCGCCGACCACAACCACCACGCCGCCGACGACCCAACCGACGCCGACCACGACGACGATTGCAGCCAAGCCGCCGCGGGTCGGACAGATCAACGTGTGGAAAAATCCCGATGACAGCGGCACGTGGGCGTTCGGAGCACCCGATGCCGATCGCTGCGCCATCGCCCACTGGGAGCTCACCGGTCCGGTGTCGGCATCGACGACCAAGGATCCGCGCAACTCTCCCGGAGCGACGAATGGCTGTTTCGACGGCGCCCTGAAGTTCAACACGTACTTCAGCAATGTCGCCTTGGCTCCCGGGGACTACACCATCCAGCTGACCGTGACGAACCTCAAGTCCGGCCTGAGCGGATCGAACTCGGCCGCCTTCACCGTGCCCTGACACCGGTTCAAGGTCGACACCACGCTGTGCACGGCCGAGGCAGCAGGGGACGAGCCGGGCGCGATCGAGCCGGGCGCGATCGAGTCAGGCGGCGTCGAACTCGGCGAACAGGTGGCGCAGGCCACGCAACATGTAGCTCGGCAGGAACTCGAAGGTGTTCTGCGGGTCGAGGCGGAAGTCGGCACATCTCGCCGCCAGCCGTTCCAGGGCCACAACGCTCTCAAGCCTCGAAAGCGGGGCGCCGATACAGAAATGGGTTCCCAGCCCGAACGCGAGGTGGTCGCGGACATTGGGCCGATCGGGGTTGAAGTCGTGCGGATCGGGAAAGACGCCGGGATCGCGATTCGCCGCGGCAAACGACAACACGACACGCGACCCGGCGCTCAACGGCACGCCTTCCACATCGACATCGCGGGTGACCACCCGGAACATGCCCTGAGTCGGCGTCGCCAGGCGCAGCGCCTCCTCGACGATCAGTGCCGCACGCGACGGGTCGGCCTTCAGTCTCCACCACTCGTCGTGATGGTCGGCCAGATTGCGGATCATCTGGCTGAAGAGCTTGGTCGTCGTCTCGTTGCCCGCTCCGAGCAGCTGTTGGAAGATGCCCATCAGCTCCTCCATCTCCAGCGGACGGGTTGCCGAACCATCGGCCAGCGGGATCTGGGCGGCGATCAATCCGGTGAGGACATCATCGCGCGGGCAACGCTGCCGATCGACGAGCTCCGCGTACTCGTAGCGTTGCATCTCCAGCGTTCCGAGGGCCGACTCGATGGCCCGCTCGTTGCTCAGACGAGAGCCGATGCCGGCCGTCGTGGCGTCCGACCAGTGCTTGATGTCGGACTCGCGCCCCGGATCGAGGTTCAGGGCCCGCACGATCACTCGCACCGGCACACCGACGGAGAACAGCGCGTTGACATCGACCAGGCCCCGACCGAGGATGTGGTCGAGTTCCTCGTCGACGATCCGCTCGATGTCTGGCCGCATGGCTCCGATCACCCGGGCGTTGAACGAGCGGGCCACAGTCGAGCGGTAGCGAGTGTGATCCGGGGGGTCGACGGTCAACATCGTTGGTGGGCGCACCCATCCTCGCGCCTTGATCGCCGCCACATCGTCGGCGACCTCGTTCGGCGGCGGCTCGTTCGGCGTGGCGCCCATCGCCGACGAGAACGTCTCGGTGTCGCGCAGCATCCGGGCGACGAGATCGTGACGGGTGACGAAGCCGAGCCTCGTGATCGGATCGATCCACACCGGGGCGGCAGCGCGCATCAGCTCGAAGAAGGGGTAGGGATTCTGTTGGAAGGCGTGGCCCAACGGATCGAATCCGACCAGGTCAACGGGGGCAATCGTGGTCATCTGGCCTCCATCGGCGTCGCCGCTGGAGCGTAGCCCGGGTACGAGGGAGTTGAGCCGGAGACGGCCAACTATCCGAGTATATCTACTACTTGACTATCTATAATAGCTGACATACACTCATAACGTGAACCCGACGCATGACCCGCAATTCCTCAAGGGCGTGCTCTCGCTCCTGCTCCTCCAACTGCTGGCCGAGCGGGAGTCGTACGGGTACGAGGTGGTACAGCGCCTGCACGGCGCCGGGTTGACCGACGTGCTCGACGGAACGGTCTATCCCGCGCTCTCCCGCCTCGAGCGAGAGGGCCGCGTCACCGCGCGGTTGGTCGCCTCGTCGTCGGGACCGGCGCGCAAGTACTACCGACCCACACCCGACGGATACGCCGCGCTCGCCGCGGGCGCGGCAGGTTGGCGATCTTTCGTCGCCGTCGTCGACGCCGTGATCGCTCACCCCGTCCCCACCGAACCGATCAAAGGAGCATGATATGCAAGGACACGCGCAGCACACGATCTCCTGGCTCGACCGCCTGCGTATCGAACGCGTCGTCTGGACGCTCGACCAGCGCCTGTACGACCTGCCCCGCCGATCCCGAATCGAAAAGCGTCGCGAGGTACGCGCCAACCTGCTCAGTGCCGCCCACGACGTCGGCACGGGCAACGCGCTGCGACAACTGGGCAACGGACGGCGCCTGGCGATGGAGTACTGCGACGCCGAATTCGGCGACACCCCGCGGCCGTCGTGGATCGCCACGATCTATTTCGCCGGGACCCTGCCCCTGGTCCTGAACTGGGTGCTCTTCGAAGCGGCGTACGCCTTCCGGGACGGCATTCTCGCTGCCGACCCGCACGCCACCGGCTCGTACGTGTGGAGCGGCCTGCGCTACGTGCAATCCACCGTCACCTTCAGCTTCACCGACGGACAGGCGACCTGGGTGGGTGGGGCGTGGACACCCCTCTTGTGGGCGTTGTTCATCGGTGGAACGGTGCTCGTCGGCCGACTGTGGCGCATTCCTCTGGCCTGGTGGCGCCGCCGGACACCGGCAACGTGAGGTGTCCCGTCGCAAAACAGGAAAATCCCTCTCCGGAGATAGGGCTTCTGAACTGGTGATTTGTTGGTCGGGGTGGGGAGATTTGAACTCCCGGCCTCCACGTCCCGAACGTGGCGCGCTAACCAAGCTGCGCTACACCCCGATTGGTGCGGCCAGAACTCTACCCGGTCGGAGCGGTTTCGCCAGTCGGAGTTTCGTCGGAGCCGGTCGGAGTTTCGTCGGAGGCTGTGTCGGCGGCTGACTCGACCACCGGAACCGGACCACCGGGGTAACGGCCGCCACCGGCGACGGCCATCACGGCCCGGCGGAGGCCGAAGGGGTCGAGCGGCTTGACCAGCCAGCCTTCGGCGTCGCTGCGCTTGGCCAGATGAAGATCGGCCGTACGATCGAGCAGCATCACCACCGGGACATGCGGCGCGTTGCCGCTGGATTCGTCGAGGCGCAGGTCCATCGTGACGGCCATGGCACCCTTCGATCCGCACTGCAGATCGAGAATCGCCACGTCGGGCGGGCGCTGCTTGACCGCAGCAGTCACAGCCCGACCGTCGCTGCACACCAGGAAGCTGGTGCCCGGCTCCTCGAGCGCGGCTCGAATCTCGTTGATAACCCAATCGGCGTCGGTGGCCACCAGTACATGCACGAGGTCCGACGTTACCCGCCACCGGCCGCCGGCGCGAAGAGATGCCCCTCGATCTCGGTCAACCCCGCCAGATCGTGGACGTCGCCCGCCAGCAGCGGCACTTCGGCGTGTATCGCCGGGCCGACGTCGTCGAGCAGCGGCGCCACAGCAGCCCGCTCACGGGTCGCCACCTGGTGGAGTTCGGCCATGTTCACCCGCGCGTCGGCGTCCAGTGGGCCAACGGAGTCCGGAGGGGGTCCGAACCAGGGGTGCAGCCGGTTGACGATCACCGCCGAAACGACGAGCCCGGCATCGGCCAGCCTGTCGGCGAAGAAGCCGGCCTCGGCGATGGCATCGTGTCGCGGCGAAGCGACCAGCACGTAGCGGGTCGAGGCATCGCGCAATAGACCGAGGACGGTCTGCGCCCGGTCGCGAAAGCCGGCCTCCATCCCGTCGAACGCCTGGAAGAACCCCATTACATCGGCGATCACCTCGCCGCCGACCACCTTGGCGATCGGCTTGAGCATCAACTGGGTGGCCGTTCCGAGCACTCTCAGTCCCAGCTTCGACGGGGCCGTCAACGCCCGATACACCCGGTGGTCGAGGAAGCGGGTCAACCGGGCCGGTGCATCGAGAAAGTCCAATGCGTTGCGGGTCGGTGGGGTGTCGACGACGACCAGGTCGAAGCGATCGTCATGATGCAGTTGGTAGAGCTTCTCGGCCGCCATGTACTCCTGCGTTCCCGAAAGCGCTCCCGAGATGTTGCGATAAAAGCGATTCCCGGTGATTGCCACCGCCTGCTCCGGCGTAGTCGAATAGCGGCTGACCAGGGTGTCGAACGTGGTGCGGGTGTCGAGCATCATCGCCCACAGCTCGCCGCCGGGCACGACGCTCGACATGTCGCCGAAGGCCACCCGGGTCGGTTCGTTCGACAAGCCGTCGGCACCGAGGCCCAGGGCGTCGGCCAGGCGTTTGGCCGGGTCGATCGTCACGACCACGGCTCGGCGACCCTGCCGGGCGGCATGCAGGGCAAGCACGGCGGCGGTCGTCGTCTTGCCCACCCCGCCCGACCCGCAGCACAGCAGGATGCGCGACGAGGCGACCAGGGCGTCGAGCTCCGAAGGCTCGGACTCGGCCTCGGGCTCGGGCTCGGACGGTGGCGCGCTGCGGGCCATCAGGGCAGCGATCCGATCTCGGCGAGCAGGTGCTGCGACAACTCCACCACGTCATCGGACGAGAGCCCGGCAGTGAAGACGAACGGCAGGTGCAGCTGATGGAGTGGCAGCCGGCGGGCGAGGTCGGCGAGTTGCTCGCGTTGCGCATCGCAGCGCGACCGCCGGAACTCCGCAGCGGCCCCCAGGTTGCCGGTCAGCCCGTCGCGCAGCGAGCGGGGCGGGTAGATCCCATTGACCACGACCGGGCCAAGGGCAACGCCGACCCGATCCTCCAGCGCGTACGAGGTCTCGACCAACTCGTTGACGGGGGTCGGCTCGGGGAGGGTGACCAGGATCACCTGGCAGCGCGCTGCGTCGGTGAGCAGCTCGTGGACGTCGCGGGCCTGAGTCTGGATCGGCCCGACCCGTACGGATTCGAGCAGCCCGGCCGCGGCCTGCAGAAAGCTGATGGCGTGCCCGGCGGCCGGTGCATCGACGAGCAGCAGGTCGTACTCGCCCGACCGCTCGAGTTGTTTGATCTTGCCCAGTACCAGGATGTCCTCGATACCGGGCGCGGCCGTCGACACGACGTCGAGTACTCCACCTGAGGCCAGCCGGCCCGAGAGACGACCGAATCCATGCCCGGCGAGATACTCACGCAGCGCCTCTCCGGGGGCGACCTGCCGACCGTCGATCGCGCCGCGGCCGGCGGGACCGAGACCGTCGACGACATCGCGCGACTCGTACCCGAACGTCGCATCCCGTGACCCGCCGAGCATGTGGGCGAGACCCGCCTTGCCCTGCACGTCGATGACGAGGACACGCAATCCGGAGTCGGCTGCCGCACGGGCAAGGACAGCCGTTACCGTTGTCTTGCCGACGCCGCCCTTCCCGGCCACGATGACCAAGCGGGAGGCGGCAAAGAATTGCAGTGGATCCACACGCCCTCCGGAGGCCCTCGTTGCGCAGACTAGCTATCGCCCTGCTCGTTGCCGGAGCCGTCCTCGGTTTTGCCTCGGGTTCGCGGGCCGGCGCCCAGGCCACGACCGACGCGCCACCTCCGGTCGATGTGTTCGAAGTATCGGGTCTGGTCGACCCGATCGTCGCCGACGAGATCGATCGGGCGATCGATCGAGCCGAGGCGAACGGCTCGCAGGCCCTGGTACTGCAGCTCAACTCCAAGCAGGCGGTCGTCACCCGCGAGCGGATGGCGGAGCTGGCTGCCCATATCGCCCATGCCGATATCCCCGTCGCCATCTGGGTTGGTCCCTCGGGCGCCCGGGCGTTCGGCCTTCCCGGGCAGTTGATCGGCGCCGCAGCCGCCAGCGGCATGGCCCCGGGTACGCGCATCGGCCGATTCGGCGAACCCTTGACCATCGACGGCGCCCCCCTCGAATTCGGCACCGCTACCGGCATGCTGACGGCCAAGGAACTCGGCGCCGACGACGCCCGCGCCCAGGGTGTGCTCAAGCTGGAGATCAACGACCGCGGGGTGCCGGTGCTGCGCAACATGATCTCGGCCCTGGACGGATTGTCGTTCAACGCCAAGACCCTGCACACCGTCTATGACGCACCCGACGGTGACGGGGTGATCAAGCCGACGGTGGCGACGCCGCGGTTCTTCAAACTCGGGCTGGTACCTCGCCTGTTCCACACCGTGGCGAGTCCGCCGGTGGCCTATCTGTTCTTCGTCATCGGTGCGGCCCTGTTGATCTTCGAATTCTTCACCGCCGGCGTCGGCGTCGCCGGGGTGCTCGGGGTGATCTGCGTGATCTTCGGCTCCTACGGATTCGGCGTACTGCCGCTACGCGGCTGGGCCCTGGCAACCATCATCATCGCGTTCGCTGCGTTCGCCGTCGACGTGCAGGTCGGCGTCCCCCGCCTGTGGACCGGTATCGGAATGGTGCTCTTCACGTTGGGTTCGGTGCTGCTCTACCGCGAGCAGATCCACATGTCGTGGGTCACGCTGATCGTGGCGGTCGCCGGCATCGCCCTCACCTTCATCACCGGCATGCCCTCGATGGTTCGAACCCGCTTCGCCACGCCGACGATCGGGCGCGAATGGATGATCGGCGAATTCGGCGATGCGGTCGGGGAGTTGGCACCCAACGGTGTCGTGCGCATCGGCGACGCCAAGTGGCGGGCGCGGACCAACCGGGCGACACCGGTCGCCGCCGGTGACCGGGTGCGAGTCGTCGCCATCGACGGCGTCACACTCGAGGTCGAGCCCGAACAGGGCGCGGCGCGCGACTATCGCGAACGACGCGCCAAGTCGTAGGCCGCGCGACACCCGGGCCCGATCGACCGCTGGTGCTGATCACCCGGGGATTCGGCCGGTCACGATCCACGCGGCCGCCGGGAGCGCAATCGCCCCGTCGACGATGTAGCCGGCCAAATCGGCGCGAACTGCGGCAAAAGCATCGTCTCGTTGCGCCGGCGACAGGTATCGCTCGGCCAGGACACCGGCCTCGGAGCCGACTACCAGCTTGAGTGCGTTGTCGATGCCGTCATCACCGAAATCGAACCCGATCGTCGGGGTGATCGAGCGGAAGTCGACATCGACCCATCCCGCAGCCTCGATCCGGTCGGCGGCGCGCCCGGGATCGGCGAAGGCGACAGGCCCCGGAGCCGTCGGATCCGGGAGGGGCGGGGGGTCGGCGATGAGCGCCCGGATGTGGCGGCCCATGGTGAAGAAGGGGTTGAGCGTCGCCGCCTGCCAACACACGAACGCCATCCGCCCGCCGGGCCGTATGGCGCGGGCGATGTTGGTGAAGGCGGCGGTCGGATCGTCGAAGAACATCACCCCGAACCGCGAAACCATTGCGTCGTAACGGCCATCGTCGCCATCTGTAGTAGCGGCCGCCCGGTCGAATCGGTCGGTCTGGGCATCGGCGACGGCGAAGGTGACGGTGCGACGTCCGGCGGTTCGCTCGCGGGCGTGGGCGATCATCACCGGGGAGATGTCGACGCCGTGAACCCGTGATTCGTCACCGGTCCGATCGGCCACGGCCAAGGTCGTGCTGCCATAGCCGCAACCCGCATCGAGCACCCGTTCCCCCGCCCGGGGAGCCAGCGCCTCGACCACGGCAGCTTGGAACGGGAGGAGCATCCGGTCGTAGAGGTCGCGCTGGGCGACCCATCGAGGGCCGCTGATATCGGTCCAGGCGGCGCGCTGCAGGTCATTGGGCATCGGTTCATTCTGGCCGCACACCAGGGCACACGCCGACCCCGTCAGGTAGAAAGTGGGGACACCTATGCGAATCGAACGAGATCTCACGCGCCTCGGCGACCCTTTCGACGTCGTCATCATCGGCGCCGGCATCACCGGCGTGTGTGTCGCTCGCGAGGCGGCCGGGCGGGGGCTGCGCACGCTGGTGATCGACAAGGGCGACTTCGGCGGCGGAACGTCGTCGGCCACCAGCAAGTACATCCACGGCGGCATCCGCTACCTCGAGAGCTACCAGTTCGGTGTCGTGCGCGAATCGCTGCGTGAGCGGCGCATCCTCGCCCTGGGTGCGCCCCATCTGGTGCATCAGACGCGGTTCTTGATGCCGGCGTGGCGCTGGAGCAAACCCCCGACCCCGTTGATCGGTGCCGGCGTCGCCCTGTACGACCTGTTGTCGTTCGACCGCAATCGCCACGCCCCGCCCAGCCTCGAAATTCCCCACCCCCGGTGGTTGTCGAGAGCCAAGCTGCAGGCGGCGGTCCCGTGGCTCGATGGCGAAGGCCTGCAGGGGGCGTTCGCTTACCACGACACGATGAACGTCCATCCCGAGCGGTTGCTGCTGGCGTATCTGAAGAGTGCCGCCGCACTGGGCGCTGTCGCCATCAACCACGCCAAGGCCACCGGCTTCATCACCCGCCCGGCCGATCCCGGCGGGGGCACAGCTGACGGCATCATCGTCGAGGGTGTCGTCGTCGAGGACCAACTCACCGGCACCACGCACCGCGTGGCGGCCGGTACGGTCGTCAACGCAGCGGGGCCGTGGATGGACGTGGTGCTGCGCGCGCTGGGGCGCCCGCTCGGCGTCAAGGTGCAGCGATCAAAGGGCGTCCACCTGCTGACCCGGCCGCTGGGCGGCAACGACACCGTCTTCGCCCGGGCTCGCAGCGGTCACCACGTCATCGTCTCGCCGTGGCAGGGGCGTTCATACATCGGTCCCACCGACACGGCGATCACCGACGAACCCGACGACGTGCGCACCGAGCACAGCGACGTCGCCCTGGTCCTCGACACGATCAACTCGGCCCTCAACTCCTCGGCGAAACCGTTGACCGAGGCCGACATCGAATCGACATCCGTCGGAATACGCCCGCTGATCGTGCAGGAGGGCAAGGACAGCTATCACACCAGCCGGCGCCATGAGCTGTACAACCACGCCCAGACCGGCGTGACCAACCTGTGGTCGATCGGCGGGGGCAAGTGGACCACGGGACGAGCGACCGGGGTCGAGGTGGTCGGCGCGCTGCTCAAGTCGCCGGTACTCAAGGGCCGCCGCACGACGGAGTACAACTCGGCTCGCCAGCCGGTGGACGGAGCCTTTGCCTGGGCCACCGATGCGGCACCGTTCCTCGAGCAGGCGGCGCGCTCCCGCCCCCACCTTCCGCTGTCGATCCGGTTCCGCAACCACCTTGCTCGACTCTACGGCACGGAATGCGAGCGGCTGTACGATCTCATCGAGCACGACGGGTCGCTGGCCAACCGGATCTCCGAGCGCGAGGGGTGCCTCGACCTTGCCGCCCAGGCCGTGTTCGCCGTGACCGACGAAGGGGCGCGGACGCTCGCCGACGTCCTCGATCGCCGACTCGTGCTCGGCACCCTCGGCCGGGTGACCGCCGACGAGATCGAGCGGCTGGCCCGCCTGATCGGCCCGCTCCTCGGTTGGAGCGAGGGTTCGACGATCGCCGCGGCCGAGACCGAGGTCGCCCGCCGGGCGGCGATCGAAGCGCGCTGGCGCACCTCGAAGCCATAGAGCGTCACGAATCAGCAGGTCCTGTCAATGAGTGAATCTGCCATTGAAACAAGTTAACCAACCACGTAGAGTTATCTGAGTCGATCAAGCGGTGGGAGAAGCACCTAGAGTGTTGACCTCGGTAGCGAACGGTATGGCGGTAACTTCCGAATGGAAGATGATGGCGGCGTGCCGTGGGCCGCGGGCCTCGCTCTTCTACGCACCGACCCACACGGAGCGCAAAGGTATACGGATCGCCCGGGAGCGACAGGCCAAGTCGGTGTGCAACACATGCCCGGTGCGCAGCGTCTGCCTGGAGCATGCGCTCGATCACGACGAGCGGCATGGCGTCTGGGGCGGACTCACCGAATCGGAGCGCGCCACTCTGATCGCCCGTCGCTGACCCTCCGACACCGTCAGACGGTCATGGCCTCGAGTTCGGGCTTGACCTCGTTGATGAACAGCTCCAACGTATGACGGGACTCTTCGAAGGTCATGTCACCGGTGGGGAGCTGCAGCACGATGTAGTCCGACTTGCCCTCGGTCACATACGACTTCATCCGTTCACGCACCTGCGCCGGCGTGCCCGAGTTGGCGGTGAGGCCGGGCAGCATCGCCTCGCCACCGGGCCCGGCGATGGCCTGGGCGCCACGGGCGAGCGGGTTGAGGGCGGCCTCGGCCCCCTCCTCGCCCAGCGCCAACGCGTCGAATGTGTGGACGTGCACGATGCGGCGCATCAGCCCCATCCAGCCGCGCCCGGCGATCTCCTTGGCGATCGCCTCGTCCTCGTGGACGGCGAGCAGTTCGGTACAGCCCACCCGTGGTTTCGCGCCGGGAGCATCGGCACGGATCGGACCGTCGACGTTGTCGTACCAGTTCTTCAGGTACAGCTCGTAGGCCTCGTCGGGGATAGGCCCCGACCACATCAGGTTCAGCCCGAACCTGCCGGCGGTCACCGGGTTCCCGGGGTACCAGAACGGGGGATTCGGCGACTGGAGTGGCTGCATACACATCGAGATCTCGGGGAAGTCGTAGTGCTTCAACCCGGTCGAGTCGACCTTGCCGGTGCGCAGGCCCTGCAACACCAGACCGAGCGCCTCGTCGAAGCGTTCGTGCGAGGCGAACCAGTCGCCCTCGAACCAGAAGTGCTCGATGGCGGCGATACCGCGCCCGACGCCGTAGTCGACCCGCCCGCCCGAGAGCTGATCGAGCACGCAGATGTCCTGGATGACCCGCAACGGGTGATGCAGCGGGAGGATCTTGATCATCGGTCCAAGACGTATCCGGGTCGTCGCCTGGGCCGCGGCGGCGAGGAAGATCTCCTGGTTGGGGGCCATGCACAGGTCGGAGCCGTGATGCTCCGCCAGGTGGTACCCGGTGAACCCGGCAACGTCGGCCATCTTGATCAGCTCGAGGCGCTGCCGGAGGAGATCGAAGTGCGAGGTGCCCTCGATGCCCTCGATGTGGTCGAAAATGCCGAACTGGATGGTCATCGTGGCGCTC